>DATLLB010000365.1:0-4178 GCA_035538075.1 Enhygromyxa sp. | reverse complement strand
CCTTCGTAGACCGCATAGTCTACGAAGGCCCGACGCCGGCCGACGTGCTCTGGCAAGCGATGGTCTCGGACAACTCGGGCGCGGCCGGAGGCACGGCGTTCGACTTCCTCGGCGACGGCATCGCCGAGGCCATGTACGCCGACGAGCAGTTCATGCGCATCTACGACGGCCTGAGCGGCGCGGTGCTGCTGCAGCAGGCCCGCTACAGCGCGACGATCTCGGAGTACCCGACCGTCGCCGACGTCGACAATGACGGCTCGGCCGAGATCCTGGTGGTCTCGATGAACACCGAGCCGGCCTTGCAGGTGATCCGCGACGTCGAAGATCGCTGGATTCAGGCCCGGCGGATCTGGAATCAGCACGCCTATTATGTGACCAACGTGCGCGAGGACGGGACCATCCCCCAGCAGCCGATCAACAACTGGGAGACGCTCAACACCTACCGGACCAACGCGCAGATCGAAGGCGGCGGGCTGTGCAAGCCCGACCCGCAAGGATGATCAGCGTCGGTGCGCAGACCTCAAGATGGGGTAAAAACCGGGAGCGATGGTCGAGGACCAGAACGCAGAGGTCGCGCCCCAGCAGCTGATCGAGCGAGCGTTGACGGCACCGGTCGCGCTCTGGGTGGTCGGGCGCGACGGGGCATTCGACGGAGACCCGCCGCCGACGCCGGCGCTCGCCGACCGCGTTCGTGCGATTGCGAAGCGGGTCATTCGCGATCCCCAGCCGGTCAGCGAGCAACACGATTTCCCGAGTCGCTCGGAGTCTCGCACGGTCCGACTGGTGGCGCGGCCGTTGGCGACTGGTGGCGTTGCGGTCGCCATGCTCGAGCTCGATCCGCTGCGTCAGATCGACGCCCGATTGACGCGATATGACCTGGTCCTGCGAGCGACCCGCGACGCGGTGTGGGAATGGAACGTTGTTGCGCAGCGCGTGTGGTGGAGCCAGCGCGTCTACGAGCTCTTGGGCCGCGACCGGTTCATGCCCTCGTTCGAGGCGTGGTCCGAGAGCATCCATCCCGACGACCGTGCGCGAGTGCTGCGGGAATTCGAGCGTGTGGTCTCGAGCGATGCGCCGACCTGGGAGGACGAGTTCCGCTTCGTTCGCGCCGACGGCAGCGTCGGCGTCACCCACGATCGCGGCTACATCGAGCGCGCTGCCGACGGTCGACCGATTCGCATGATTGGGGTGATGAGCGACGTGACCGAGCAGCGGGCAGCCACCGCCGCGCTGGCCGCCAGCGAGGAGCGCTTCCGCCAGATCACCGACGCAATCAACGAGGTCTTTTGGCTGACCGACGAGAGCGGCGAGAAGGTCCATTATGTCAGCCCGGCCTACGAGACCGTGTGGGGCCGCAGCTGCCAGAGCGTGTACGACGATCCGAGCACGTTCACGGAGTCGATCGATCCCGAAGACCAACCGCGGCTGGCGGCCCTCTGGCAGTCGTCGCGTCGCGCCAACTGGGACGAGGTCTTTCGTATCCGCCGGCCCGACGGCACCATGGTCTGGGTCCGCGATCGGGCCTTTCCGGTACGCGACGAGCGGGGCGAGGTCGTGGCCTACGCCGGGGTCGCCTCGGACATCACCACGCAGCGGCGGCTCGAGGAGCAGCTGGCTCAGTCGCAGAAGCTCGAGAGCATCGGCCGGCTGGCTGGCGGCATCGCCCACGACTTCAACAATCTGCTCACCGTGATCCTGACCGGGGCCCAGTTCGCGCTGCGCAGCCTGGCGGCCGACAGCCCAATTCGCGTCGATCTGATACACGTCAAAGAGGCCGCGGAGCGGGCGGCCAAGCTGACCTCGCAGCTGCTGGCCTTTGCTCGCCGCCAGGTCAACGAGCCGACGCGGCTCGACCTCAACGAGCTGACCCGCCAGACCGATCGCCTGCTCCGCCGCATCATCGGCGAGCACATCGAGTTCACGACCGTGCTCGCGCCCGGGCTCGCGCCGGTCTTGGCCGATCGCGGTCAGCTCGAGCAGGTGCTCGTCAACCTGGTCGTCAATGCCCGCGACGCCATGCGCGAGGGCGGCCACCTGACCGTGCAGACCCGCAACGTGACGATCGACGAGTCGTTCGCGGCGAGTCACGCCAACATCGCCGCTGGTGAATATGTGCGCCTCTCGGTGTCCGACACCGGCGCCGGGATCCCGGCCGAGGTGCTACCCCACATTTTCGAGCCGTTCTTTTCGACCAAGCTGCCGGGCCAGAGCACTGGGCTGGGTCTGGCGACTTGCTATGGAATCGTGCGCCAAGCCGGCGGCGACATCCTGGTCCACAGCTCGCCGGGCGTCGGCACCACATTCGAGATCCTGCTGCCGGCGCTGGCCCGCGACGAGGCCACGATCGAAGACGCTGCGACGCCGTCGCTCCCGTCCGGCAGCGAGACGGTGCTGTTCGTGGAGGATGACGCGGCGGTGCGCTTCATGGGCGCGCGCATTCTGAGCGAGCAGGGCTATCGCGTGCTCGAGGCGTCGAGCGGTCACGCGGCGCTGCAGCTCGCGTCCGAGCACGACGGCATGATCGACATCCTGGTCACCGACGTGGTCATGCCACATATGAGCGGCATCGAGCTCGCCCGTCGCATGCTCGAGCAGCAGCCCGAGCTGCGGGTGCTCTACACCTCGGGCTACACCGAGCATGCGATCGTGCAAGAGGGCGTGGTCGAGCCACGAATCGCGTTCTTGCAGAAGCCTTATGTGCTCGACACCTTGCTGGCCAAGGTCCGGGAGATCCTCGATCAGCCCTGAGCGCCCGGCCGATCAGACCTTCAGGACGACCGCCGCGGCGGTGTCACCGGCAGCACAGCCGGCGAACAGCACATGGCCGCCGCCGAGCATGCGCGCCTCCTCGATGCCTTCGGCGATCAAGCGGGCGCCGGTCGGTCCTTGCGGGTGGCCGAAGATCAGCGAGCTGCCGTAGTTGTTGAACGACTCCGCTTCGATCTCCATCTGCCTGGCGAAGTAGAGGTCGTTGACCGCGAACGGGTTGTGGGTCTTGATGACCTTGATGTCGCCGATCCCGAGCCCGGCGGCGGCGAGCGCCTGCTTGGCCGCGGGCACGACGGCCTTGGCCATGCGGCCCTTCTCGACGCGCGCCTGGGCGTAGCTGAGCAGCTGAATCGGCTCGCCGTCGCGGCTCCACGCCTTGGCTTGCTCGCGCGTGCAGACCAGGAGGCCAGCGTTGCCGTCGGCCGGATGGGTCTGCGTTCCGAAGGTGACGGTGCCGTTGGGATCGACTGGGCGCAGCTTGGCGAGGCCGTCGGCGGTGGTCGGGAACACGCCCTCGTCGTACTCGACGGTAGCGATCACCTTGCGACCGCTGGGGTTGACCTCGACCGGGACCATGTAGCGCTTGTAGAACTCGGTCGCCTTGGCCTTGGCGTATTGCTGGTAGCGGTGCAGCGTCAGCGCGTCCTGCTGCTCGCGCGTGATGCCGGCCTCGCGTGCGACGTGCTCGGCGGTCTCGAGCATCGAGTTCTTCGCCCACGGATCGTGCGAGAACGAGTCCCACACCCAGTCTTCGGCGTCGGGCTTGCCACCGGGTCCGAGCGGATTGGGGTACACGAGGTGCGGGCCGTTCGAGGTCTTGTCGGCGAGCAACACCAGCGTGGCCGCGTTGTCGCCGGCTTCGATCTTGCCGGCCGCATGCGCGAGCGCTGCAGCCGAGGTCGCACACGCCTGCGAGACGATCGCACCGGTCACGCCCTCGGCTCCGATCATCCCGGCGACCCACGGGCCTGCGTAGAAGCAATTCGGCGAGGGAATGGTCCAGCCGAGCGTGACGTCGGCGAGCTGCTTCGCGTCGACCTCGCGGGCCGCGAGCGCCGAGCGGGCGACCTCGGCGGCGAACTTCAGCGGGTGGAGGTTGGCGAAGCTGCCGCCCCACTTGGAAAAGGGGGTGGTCCAGTAGCCGCCGGCCGGCAAGAAGGCCTTTTCGAATCGCATCGTCGTCATCTCCTCGGTTGAGCTCGGGGTCGAGCTTGGGTTCGGCGAGTATCGCCGACCGGTTTCGTGCATCTGCCGACGCGAGCGCCAAATCGAGGTGCGGATCCTCCGAAGCCGGGGGTATCGAGTCTGCGCAGTGTTGCTAGCGTGCCGCGATGATTCGCAAGTCCACCGTCGCTCTCGCGCACGCGTCGCTGCTTCTTTTGCCGCTGCTCGGCGCGTGCACGCCTGCG
>DATLLB010000364.1:0-2875 GCA_035538075.1 Enhygromyxa sp. | reverse complement strand
TGGTGATGGCGTTCTCCTGGCCCTCGGGGACCGGCGTGTCATTGCAGACGCGCCGATCATGACTGGCCTCGACCACGAGCTTGCCGTCGAGCATCACGTGGCCCATCGTGCAGGTGTTCTGCAGCGAGATGGCTGGATTGTAGACCGGGGCGTTGCAGGTCGGCTCCAGCTGCGGATCGACGCTGGCGGTCAGATCGAAGGGCCCATTGGGGCCCGTGGTCGACGCCTTGACGCTGGCCGAGAGGGTGGCCGAGGTTTCGCTCGTGTCGATCTCGACGGTGAACGGCACGCTCGCGCCCGCTCCGAGTGTGCCGAGCGCGACCGCGGTCGCGTCGTCACCCGAGGAGACGGCGACCTCGACCCCGTAGATGGTGCCCAGCCCGCTATTGGTGACCGTGCCGTCGAACGAGTGCACGTAGCCGGTGTTGTCGGCGTTGAGCGTGCTGTCGGCACAGGTCGCGCTGATGCCCAGCCCGCACACGGGGAACGAGCCGATCGCGAAGTCCTTGAGCGTGGCCGAGACCGAGGTCGACGCGCGCGTCTCGGCCAGGAAGCTGGCGAAGCAGGGCATCGCCTCGTTCTGGGCCGCGAACAATTTGGTGATGTTCACGCCGCCCTCGAAGAACGCCGACGGCGGGAATGGACCGTCCGCGAGGGCATCCTTGCCGATGTACTCCCACGGCGAATTGGTGCTCGCAGTGTTGGCGATGGCGCACTGATGGGTCGCCGCTCCGGAGTCGCAGGCCGCGTTGCTGCTGTCGAGCATGGTCAGCGAGCCGTTCATCCACTCGAGCGCCTGAATGTCCGCGACCGATCCGCCCTTGCTGAAATTGGCCAGGATCAGCAAGTCGCCATTCTTGTGGGTGCCGGTAAAGCGGCCATTGGCGCCCAGCTGGACATTGTCCTGGAAGAACCAAAAGCCGAGCAGCGCCTCGCCGTCGTTGGCGAACCGATCGGCGCCGAAGTAGATGATCAAGTCGCCGTCGGGGTTGTTGTAGGCGGCCGCGTAGGCGTTGGTGATGTTGTCCTTGTCGGGCACCGAGCCGTTCTTGTAGCGCCAGCTGCCGAGATCCTGGGTGTCCTTGCTACCGCCGCCCGAGAAGGTGGAGAGCGGCGCGGGATCGCTGATGAAGACCTTGGTCTTGGCCATGTCGGTCTGGTTGCTGTGGATCATCGACCAGTCGATGCCTGCGATCGGCCCGTCCATCGCGTCGCCGTCGAGCTCGAAGGCGGTCTCGAGCTGATCGTCTCCGTTCATCTTCTGGTTACCCTCCAGCGCGCGCTCGGTCAGCTGTAGCTCACCAGGCTCGTCATCACAGGCAACGGAACATAGGGCCCCCAGCGTCAATGCGGCGCCGACAAATCCAAGGTGTTTGCTCAATGTCATCGGAATGTGCTCTCCATCGGGGCCTCGCGCCCCGCTCGGGCTGGCAGCGACTGCAACACGGATACCAGGGCGGCAGCGTGGAAATGTTGCGCCAAAATCGGCAAATCGACGAATGTGAACAACGCGAATGTGCATGATCTGCGCGCTCGCTGAATCGGGTGATAACGGCACGCTGCGACCGTTTGAGATCTCTGCATCCTGCTCGAAAACGCTCGGTGTATATTCGGGGCCAACGCTCGGTAACGGGGCTGACCTCTCTCGCGCCGACGAGCTGCCCAGGACTGCGCCCGCGCGCGTGTGCGTGTGAGTAGCGACGACGCACGGCCCTCGATCGCGGTGCCTCGCTCGATCGTGCAGAGCGCCGAGGAGCCACGAGCACGCGGCCACGCGCTTGCTGGGGCGTGACGCCGAGAGCCTTTAGCGGCGCAATAGGGTATAAGTCGGCGGTGACGACCAGGAGCAGTCACGCTTGAGCAGGCCGCGACGCCCCGGCGAAGCCGGCTCGGATCCCGATCGTCCGCGTCGACCTCGCGAGCGTGCGCAGCTGCGCGCCGCGCTGGCGCTCGAGGAGGCCGGCGAGCTGCAAGAGGCCGCGCGCATGTTCGAGTACGTGGGCGAGCACGCGCAGGCGGCCAGCTTGCGGCTCGAGCACGCCGACACGCTGCGCGACGAGCAGCAGCGGCTCGCGGTCTTGCGCGAGGGCTGTGCTCGCAACCTGCCGAACACCGAGCAGGGCCAGGCGCTACATCGTGCGCTGGGCGAGGCGTTGCTGCGCGTGGCCGAAGGGGTCGAGCCGGGCGCTCGCCGTCGTGCGCTGCAGCTCGAAGCTGCGCAGGCGCTGGAGGACGGCCAGCGTTCGGGCGAGGCCGGCGAGCTCTACGAGCAGCTGGGGCTGCTCTCGCGCGCGGCCAAGGCCTACACCGAGGCCGGGGAGATCGAGCGGCTCGAGGCCATTCACCAGGTGCTCGAGCAGCAGGAGCAGCGCCAACGCGAGCAGCGAAACCTCGAGGTCGAGATCGAGACGGCGCTCGCGACCGGTCGCCGCGAGCTCGCGCGATCGCTGCTGCTCGAGCATGTCCGCGACGCGCAGCGCGAGGGCCGGACGCCTGCGGCGTCGCTGGCGAATTCGCTGCACGAGCTGGAGCGTCGGTTGGTCCGCGGGCGTCGGCTGGCGCTGCGCGTGCGCACGCGCGATCGCGAGGGTCGGTCGCGCGAGCCCGACGTGGTCGTGCGGGTGATCGGGCGCGCGCAGCTGCGACTCGGTCGCGCCCCGCACTGCGAGCTGAGTGTCGCTGGAGCGGCGCTCTCGCGCGACCGCCCCTCGCGATCGCGCGTGCGCACGCGCAGCGCGAGGGCCGGACGCCGGCGGCGTCGCTGGCGAATTCGCTGCACGAGCTGGAGCGTCGGTTGATCCGCGGGCGTCGGCTGGCGCTGCGCGTGCGCACGCGCGATCGCGAGGGTCGGTCGCGCGAGCCCGACGTGGTCGTG
>DATLLB010000363.1:0-10484 GCA_035538075.1 Enhygromyxa sp. | reverse complement strand
TCGCATGGCTGCGCGACCGAGCGCCGAGCCACGTCGTCAACCACCACATCCTCGTGTTCACCGATTGAGTTGGACATGCTGTGCATGTCCAACTCATCTAGGTTTGATAGCGGGACCGTAGCCGGTCCCGCTCCCCGCCGTGGCCAAGCCACGTCGGGGACCCCTCACCCCCTGCTCGGCCCTGACGGGCCGTTGGGGGTGGTTGCAGCACCCGCGACGCATGGAAGCAGCGCTTCCTTGGTAGAGATCACTTCGACTTCTTGGGCAGCAGCTTGCGGACGCCGGTCACGAGCGCGAGCACCAGCGCGCCCGCGATGAAGCCGATCAAGAAGTTGCCGAGCTGCCCGCCGAGCCAGCCCACGACGCCGCCGAGCTCCGCCACGTGCTCGATCGCGTGGTGCAGCGGCTCGATCGCATGCACGACGATGCCACCGCCGACCAGGAACATCGCCGCGGTGCCGGCGATCGACAGGAACTTCATCAGGTACGGGGCCGCGCGCAGGATGAACGCGCCCAGCTTGCGGCTGCCCCCGCCCTCGCGCCTGGTCAGGTAGAGGCCGAAGTCGTCGAGCTTCACGATCCCGGCGACCAGCCCGTACACGCCGATCGTCATGATCAGCGCGATGCCGACCAACACCGCGACGCGCATGCCGAAGGCTTCGTTCGCGACCGTGCCCAGCGAGATCACGATGATCTCGGCCGAGAGGATGAAGTCGGTGCGCACGGCCCCCTTGATCTTGTCCTGCTCGAGCGCGACGAGGTCGACGTTCGGATCGACCAGCGCCTTGGCCAGCTCGGTCTCGTGCTGCTGCGCCTCCTCCTTGTGCAGGAACTTGTGGGCGAGCTTCTCGACGCCCTCGAAGCAGAGGAACAGACCGCCGAGCATCAGCAGCGGCGTGATCGCCCAGGGTACCAGCGCGCTGATGGCCAGCGCCGCGGGCACGAGGATCGCCTTGTTGATCGCCGAGCCCTTGGCGACCGCCCATACGACCGGCAGCTCGCGGCTGGGATCGACGCCCGCGACCTGCTGGGCGTTGAGCGCGAGATCATCACCGAGCACGCCCGCGGTCTTCTTGGTTGCGACCTTGGTCATGGCCGCGACGTCGTCGAGGATGGTCGTGATGTCGTCGAGCAGGGCGAACAGACTGGATGCCATGAGCTCCTCGGGCACGGCATGGTAGCGAAGTTGGCGAGGGAGCCAAGCGTTGCGCGCTCGCGGCCACTCGTGGAACCCTGGGCGGGTGACGAATCGCCAGTGGCTCATCACTGATACGGTCCTGCTCGGGCTCGCGGTCGCAACGCTCGGCTGTGGCACCGATCCCGACGGCAACGACGGCAACGACGGCACCGTCGGCGAGACCGGCGACGAGGGCGAACCCTCGTTCCAGCTCGAGTCCGCGAGCCTCGACGCGAGCGGGCAGGTCGTCGTGCTGCGCTTCAGCGCGCCGGTCGGGCCGGTCGACGAGGTCGATCCCAGCGCCTTTCGCATCAGCTACGCCATCGTCGCGCAGCTCTGCGACGAGCAGGAGTGCATCGCGGAGACCTCATACTGGGATCCCAACTTCTTCGTCACCGACTACATCGGCTACCCGAACAACGGCTACTCGCGCTTCGAGGTCGATCAGATCAGCGCTGGCGCGCAGGCGACCGAGATCACGCTGCACTTCGAGCTACCGCTCGATCCCATGTTGTGCGAGCACGCCGCTCCGGTCGAGAACTATTACGACGTGCTGTTCGTGCACTACGCCCCTGGCGAAATCCCGCTGACCAGCAGCGACGGTGAGTCGCTGGCCGCGATCGGGCCGCAGTGGGTCGAGCACGAGTCGCCGGAGCCGGCCATGCACCTCGACGGCAAATTCCCCAACCTCGATCCCAAGATCCCGATCCCCTGCAGCCTGTAGCTCACTCGTCGTCGTCGTCATCGTCGTCCTCGGGGTCGGGCGCGATGCCGTCCTCGATGACGATGTCGTCCTCGCCGTCGGTCGGCGACGGCGGACCGCCGAGCTGCAAGGCCTCGCGCAGCAGCTGCTCGCGCGTGGCGGTGCCGGTCTTGGTGAAGATGTTGTGCATGTGCCACTTCACGGTGGCCTTGCGGATCGTCAGCTCGTCGGCGATCTCGCTGTTGCTGCGGCCGTGCAGGACGTGGGCGAGCACGTCGGCCTCGCGCTCGGTCAGCGAGGCCTTCTTGGTCAGCCGCTTGACCGCCCAAGCCAGACGGTTCTGCGTGGTGCCGTGATCGAGGTCGCGAACGACCTCGTAACCGAGCGCCTCGAGCAGCGCGGTGATCTTGGCGGCCTGCTCGTCGTGCTCGACGGCAAATCGGACTCGAATCTTGGGTGTTGCAGCCATCGTCGGTTCTCAAAAAGGGCTATGCGGTCTCGGTCTCGGAGTCGTGGTGGTCGACGCAGCGGCAGAAGCCCCGGCTGCGAAGCTCGCGTTCGATCAGCGTGACGGCGGCCGGGCTGTAGACGTGGCCGATCACCGTGCGCTCGCTGCCTCGGGCCTTGCTCAGGTACGCCCGCGAGTGCGCGCGCGAGCCCTTGAGCCCGAGGTGGGCGATCAACTTGCCGACCCGCATCGACGTCATCCCGCACCAGCGCTCGGCGATCTGCGTGGGCGTCGACCAGCCGTGGGTCAGCTGCTCGCGGTAGTCGTCGAGCCAGCCACCGAGCGCGATCTCGCTGGCGACCACGCGGTGGGCCTCGAGCAGATCGCTGGCCACGAGCCCGGCCTCGCCGAGCCGATCGAGCAGGCGGTTGAGCACCGCGGCCTCGAAGCAGCGCCGCTCGAACTCCAGCTTGTTGGCGGCGATGGTCGCCGCGTCGATCGACAAGATCGGCTGCTCGAGCGCACGGCCGGCCCGCTCGTAGGCGTGGAACTCGGGGATCACCCGCTCGCGCAGGTGAGCGATCAGCCTGCGCGTGCTCGCGCTGTCGAAGCAGGCCAGCAGCGCGTCGAGGGCCGCCGCACGCAGCAGCACGAGCGGCTGACGCTGGTGCTCGCGGGGCAGGACCACGTGCGCGCGCTCGAGCTTGTCGAGCAGCTCGCGACGATCACCGCCGTCGAGCCGCACGACCGCGTCGGGCGTGCGCGCGAGCAGCTGCGAGGGATCCTCGATCCCGAGCGCCGACCCCAGCTCGCCGAGCAGCCACGCGGGCTCGCGATCGCAGGCGATCGTGATCAGGCTCCAGCCTTCGAAGCTGCCGACGAAGCGGACCTGCAGGTCTCGCTCGACGCTCGGTCGATCGGTGGGGTCGGGCACACGCAGCATGCGATCCTCGAAACATCGCCAATATGGATCCCCGATCGGGGACGGTCATTGACGGCGTGGTCACGCGAGGATCACCAGCGCGAACGGTTCGCAGGCGGTTTGAACCGGTCGTCACCGTCAGCGTTGCTGGAGTGATCGCAGCCGAGTCTGTACGCAATCGATTCAAACTATGTCGATTCGCATTGAACGGCGGGCGCTGCACACCTGGCCGAGCCGCTCGCGCGCGCGAGCCACCCACCCGCTTGACGGGTGTTCGCGGACCGAGTAAGCCTACGCGCCCCGACACCCGAGCCCAGGTAGCTCAGTCGGTAGAGCAGGGGACTGAAAATCCCCGTGTCGGCGGTTCGATTCCGTCCCTGGGCACGCACCAAGACCCCGAGCGCTCCTCGGGGTCTTTTCCATTTGGCCGAACGGGTCCGTGTTCGGGGTAAGTTCGCCGCGTGTTCGTCACCTATCGCGGCTCTGTCATCGGGTTGCTGACGTGGCAGTGGAGGGCGCTGCTGCTGTTCACGATCGCCTCGACCACGGTGGTGGTGCTCGAGCATTTCGTGCCCGCGGTGGTCCGGGCGATCGAGCTGCCGGTCGCTCCGGTCGCGGTGGTCGGCGGGGCGATCGGCATCTTCGTCAGCTTCCGGACCAACTCGGCCTACGACCGCTGGTGGGAGGGTCGCAAGCTGTGGGGCCAGCTGATCAACAGCTCGCGCCACTTCGCCTCGCAGGTGCTGTGTTACCTGCCGAGCGAGCTGCACGGGCCGCTGGTGCGCCGCCACATCGCTTACGTGCACGCGCTGCGGGTGCTGCTGCGCGATCAGTCGCTGGCGGCCGATCAGGAATTTCTCGCTCAGCTCCCGCGCGAGGAGGCCGAGCGAGCGATGGCCGAGTCGAACCCCACGCACGCGCTGCTGCACATGCAGCTCGAGGCGCTGAGCGAGGAGAACCGTGCCGGACGGCTCGACAACCACCGCATGCAGTCCTTCGATCTCACCATCCGCGCGCTGCTCGACGTCCAGGGCGGCTGCGAGCGGATTAAGAAGACTCCGTTCCCGCGCGGCTATGGGTTCATCGCCGATCGCCTGATCCAGGCCTACGGCGTGTTGCTGCCGCTCGCCTTGGTGACCGGGCTCGGCAACGACTGGGTGGCGATCCCATTGACCATCCTGGTGTGCTTGAGCTTCGCGTTGATCTCCGAGGTCGGCCGCGTGCTCGAGGATCCGTTCACGATGTTCTGGCCGGCGCTGCCGCTCTCGGCGATGGCGACCACGATCGAGATCAACCTGCGCCAGCGGCTCGGGGACCGCGATTTGCCTGCGGCGCCCAAGCCCAATGCGCGCGGGATCCTGATGTAGTCCGTGCACCGGGTGGGGGACCTGCCTATAATTCGTTGCCCCCGCGTGCGCGGGGCCGACGCCCCATGCAACGCAACCACTCTGTCCGTATCGCCCTTGCCGGAACCGCTCTGTTTGGCCTCAGCTGCCTGCTCGCTTGGCAACATCGAGACACCGACGAGGGCCTGCGCGCGGAGGACATCCCGCAGACCCGCATTCAAGACGAGCTCGCCGCCGGGCAAGATGGTCGCCAGCTGCTGCTCGATCTGGTGGAGCCCGAAGATGGTGAAGGTGGATCCGAGGCCGAGCTCGAGGCGCTGATCGCCTCGCTCGATCTGCGCGCGGAGCCGGCCGGCTTCTACTCGGAGACCGAGCACCTGTGGCGCGTGCACGGGACGCCCGGGCAGCTGCAGGCGCTCGAGCGCGAGCTGGAAGGGAACCCGCTGGTCGAGGGGCTCGAGGCCGACGTGATGTACTCGCTGCCGAGCGAGGCGCTGGTGGCTTACCACCCGAGTCGGTCGCCCGCGACCGAGGGGCCGGATGACGACGTGGAGGCGAAGAAGCCCACGCGTCCGCGCTTCACCCCGAACGATCCGATGTATCCGCTGCAGTGGCACTTCGATGCGATCAATGTGCCCGAGGCGTGGATGCACACGCGCGGGCGCGGGGCCGTGGTCGCGGTGATCGACACGGGCGTGGCCTACAAGGATCTCAAGTGGAAGAACATCGACGCCAAGGCGGTGCCCGATCTCGCGGGCGTCGAGTTCGTGCACGGGGAGACCTTCATCAGCAACGCGCTGCCCGAGGGCCTCGACGATCACGCGCACGGCACCCACGTGACCGGCACGGTCGCGCAGGCGACCGACAACGGCGTGGGCGTGGCTGGGGTCGCGCACCAGGCCAAGATCATGCCGCTCAAGGTGCTCGCGGGTGACGGGCGTGGTTCGGTGGCCGGCATCGCCAACGCGATCCGCTTCGCGGCCGACCATGACGCCGACGTGATCAACATGAGCCTCGGCGGACCGCTGCCCTCGCGCGTGATGGCCAAGGCGGTCGAGTATGCGAACAGCAAGGGCGTGACGGTCGTGTGTGCGGCCGGCAACGAGAAGCGCTCGAAGATCTCGTACCCGGCGGCCTACGACGGCTCGGTGGCCGTGGCCGCGACCGACTGGGAGGGCAAGCGGACCTTCTACTCGAATTGGGGCAAGCAGCTCGACGTGTCGGCGCCCGGCGGCGACACCCGCAGCGACAAGAACGGCGACGGGCAGCCCGACGGCGTGTTGCAGAACACGATCGCGATCCAAGATCCCTCGCGCAACGACTACCTGTGGTTCCAGGGCACCTCGATGGCCTCGCCGCACGCGGCCGGGGTCGCGGCGCTGATCGTCTCGCAGGGCGTCAGCAATCCGAACGAGGTCGAGCGGATCCTGAAGGAGACCGCGCGGCACCCCAACGGCAAGAAGTGGGACGATCAGTACGGCGCCGGGATCATCGACGCCGAGGCGGCCGTGCTCGCGGCCCGCTCGGACTACCGTGGTGAGCGGCTCGGCTTCGCGGGCTTGCTCGGGTTGCTGGGGATCGGTGGTTTGGGGTTCGCGGGGTTCGGCGCCGAGGCGATGACGCGCGGCAGCGTGATGCGGCGTCGGGTGATCGCTGGCGCCGGGTTGATCGGCGGAGCGGGGCTCGCCGTCGGAGCGGTGAGCATGCCGGCTGCGTATGCGCTCGGGACTGCGACGGGGCTGCTGGGCTCGGGGCTGATGCTGTCGGCGTTGCTGCCGACCCTGCTGGTGCTGGTGCTGCTGCAGGTGAAGTCGCTGCGCGGGTTCTTGACCGGGCTGAGCCTCGGCTGGGCGGCCTTGCTCGCGCACGGGGCCGTGGTGCTGCCGACGCTGATCGAAGGCATCCCCGGCGGGGCAGGGTGGGATCGCCTGTGGCTGGCCGGCAACGCGGCGCTGTGCCTGTGGCTCGCTCACAAGGTCGGCCGCGCAGGGACTCGTTGAGCTCGCCGACGGACGTCGGCGAGTCAGCGCGTGGACCCGCTCACTCCCTCACATGTTCGGTCCTTCACTGGGGGGCTGTAGTGGGCGGGGTATACTCGGTGCATGGCCCCGACGCTGCGCTTCTACTTCGACTTCTCGTGCCCCTACGCCTACGTGGCGTCGACGCGGATCGAAGCGCTCGCGCAGCGCTCGGAGGCGGTGCTCGATCCGCGGCCGATCTTGTTGGGCGGCGTGTTTCGAGCCCACGCGACCCCGCAGAAGTTGTTCGAGACGCTCGGGCCTGCGAAGGCTCGGCACAACCTCGCGGACATGCATCGCCAGGCCGCGCGCGCAGGCGTGCCGCTGAATTTTCCCAAGGGCCACCCGATCCGCACGGTCGAGGCGCTGCGCTCGTTGCTGGTGGTCGGGCCGCCCTTCATGCCGCTGGCGCACGCGTTCTTTCGTGCGTACTGGGTCGACGGGATCGATCTCGCCACGCGCGAGGGCGTGGC
Source organism: Enhygromyxa sp. (assembly GCA_035538075.1). GTDB lineage: Bacteria > Myxococcota_A > Polyangia > Nannocystales > Nannocystaceae > Plesiocystis. The sequence continues at coordinate 3,397 of DATLLB010000363.1, read as the reverse complement.
CGCGGTGCTGCGCGACGCGGGCCATGACGCCGAGGCGATCCTCGCGAAGATCGACGACGCGGCGATCAAAGAGGAGCTGCGCGAGCGCACCGACGAGGCGATCGCGGTCGGAGTGTTCGGCGTGCCGACCTGCGTGATCGAGAACGAGCTGTTCTGGGGCGTCGATCGGCTCGACATGGTCGAGGCGCTGCTGCGCGAGCACAGCGGGCTGCCCAAGCTCGACGCGCTCGACCAGCCGCGAGCGAAGCGGCCGATCGACATCTACTTCGACTACTCGAGCCCGTTCGCGTACCTCGGCTGCGTGCTGGCCGAGCGCCTGTTTGGCGACGACGCGCGCTGGCATCCGATGCTGCTCGGCGCGGTGTTCAAGCAGGTCGGCACGCCCGACGTGCCCATGTTCGCGCAGAACGAAGCCAAGCGACGGCACACGGCCAAGGATCTCGAGCGCCAGGCTGCGGCCGCGGGCGCGCCGTTCTCGTTCCCGTCGCGCTTTCCGATGCGGACCGTGCTGCCGCTGCGGGTCACGCTGGCCGCTCGCGCGCATGAGAGCCGCAAGGGTCGTCGACTGGTGCACGCGCTGTTTCGGGCGCTGTGGGCCGACGATCGCGACATCTCCGATCCGGCCGAGGTCGAGCGCATCGCCGACGCTTGCGGTCTCGATGGCGCGGGGCTGGTCGAGCGCGCGGAGCAGCAGGTGGTCAAGGACGCGCTGTTTCAGTCGACGCGCGCGGCCGTGGATGCGGGGGTGTTCGGGGCGCCCACGTTCATCGTCCACGGCGACGACGGGCCGCAGCTGTTCTGGGGCGCCGATCGGCTCGAGCTGGCGCTCACGGCCGCGGCAGCTTAGTCCGCGACGAAGAACTCGAGGCTGCGCTGCAGCGCGTGCGCAGCCGCGGTCGAGTCGAAGCCGTCGCGGTGATCGCAGTTGAACCCATGCCCGGCGTCGTACTCGTGGATCTCGATCTCCGGGTAGCGGCGGCCGAGCTCGCGGACCTTGTCGATCGGGAACGAGGCGTCACGCTCGCCGACGTGCATCTGCAGCGAGACCGCGGGCTGCTCGTCCATGTGGTTGACGATCCGGCTGCCGTAGTAGCTGACCGCCTTGGCGATGCCGTCGAGCCGATGCGCGGCGATCCACACGACCGAGCCGCCCCAGCAGTAGCCGACGATCCCGACCGGGCCGCAGCTGCGCACGGCGTCGATCGTCGCCTGCAGATCGGCGAGCACCTGCTCGTTGCTCAGCTGGCCGACGAGCGTGCGGCCCTCGGCGACGTCGTCTTGGCTGTAGCCGAGCTCGATGCCCGGGCGGATGCGATCGAAGAACGCGGGGGCGATCGCGGTGTAGCCGGCGGCGGCGAAGCGAGCCGCGGTCGCGCGGATGTGGGCGTTGACGCCGAAGATCTCCTGGATCACCACGATCGCGCCGCGCGGGGCTCCGAGCGGGTCGATGCGGTGGGCGGAGAAGTTGTGGCCATCGCTCGCCTGCAGCTGCACGTCGGGCATGCGAGCACGATCGCCCACGCACCGCGCGGCGCGCAAGCGCGAGGGGCCGCCTGGCCGCGGAGTGGACCAAGCCCCGTCCTCGGGATACACGTCGCGCATGGTCAGCCTGCCCATCGTCGGCAATCGTCCGCGCACCGACGAGCACTCGGATGCGCTCGGGGGCGCGCCCAAGAAGGTCTACTTCGTGAGCCTCGGCTGCCCGAAGAACCAAGTCGACACCGAGGTCATGCTCGGCGTCGTGCGGGCCGGCGGGCACACGCTCGTCGACGATCCCTCGCTGGCCGACACGCTGGTCGTCAACACCTGTGGGTTCATCGACGCGGCCAAGGAGGAGTCGATCGAGACGATCCTCGAGCTCGCGCGGGTCAAGGCCGGCGCCGACGATCCCAAGCGCTTGGTCGTGGCCGGGTGCCTGAGCCAGCGCTACCCGACCGAGCTGGCCGACGAGCTGCCCGAGGTCGACTTCTTCCTCGGCAGCGCCGACATGCTCGGTCTGGAAAAAGTGCTGGGCGGGACCGCGGCGCGGCTCGGCGTGACCGAGCTCGGGCGTCGCTCGTGGCTGTACGATCACTCGACGCCGCGGCAGACCTACGGGGCCGGGCACAGCAACTACGTGAAGATCGCCGAGGGCTGCGATCGCCCGTGTGGCTTCTGCATCATCCCCAAGCTGCGAGGGCCGCAGCGCTCGCGGCCGGTCTTCGACGTCGTGCAGGAGGTCCACGCGCTGGTCGAGCAGGGCACGCGCGAGGTCTGCCTGGTCGCGCAGGATCTGACCACCTACGGCACCGATCTGGTCGAGCGCGGGCTGGCCCCGGCCAACCTCGAGGGCCTGCTCGACGCGCTCGGGGAGATCGCCGGCTTGCGCTGGATCCGGCTGCACTACGCGTATCCGACCGCGGTCACCGACGGCTTGATCGAGCGCATCGCCAATCATCCAAAAGTCGCGACCTACCTGGATGTCCCGATCCAGCACGTCGACACGGGCGTGCTCAAGAAGATGCGGCGCGGCTACACCGAGAAGACCGTGCGCGAGCTGGTCGAGCGCATCCGCAAGCACGACGCCCACGTCTGGCTGCGCACGACCATGCTGGTCGGCCACCCCGGCGAGGACGAGGCCGCCTACGCGCGGCTGCGGGCGTTCATCGAGGAAGGCGAGATCGATCACCTCGGCGTGTTCCCGTGGTCGAAAGAGGACGGCACCGCCTCGGCCATGCAGCCGCAGCGGATCTCCGACGAGATCGCCAACGCGCGCGCGGCCGAGCTGATGGAGATCCAGGCGGGCATCCGCGCCGAGAAATTTCAGGCGCTGCGCGGGCAGGAGCTCGAGGTGTTGGTCGACGCGGTCTCGGACGAGAGCGAGTTCTTGTTCGATGGGCGCCACGAAGGTCAGGCGCCGGAGATCGACGGCAAGGTGATCCTGGTCGACGTCGACGACGAGCGTGCGGTGGCGATCGGCAGCTTCGTGCGTGCGAAGATCATGCAGGCGACCGATCACGATCTGATCGCGTCGCTGGATCTCGAGCGCGACCCCGAGGAGTTCGACGAGCTCTCGGACGCCGAGGACTGATCACGCCGCTCGCAGAGCTCGCAACGGCAACCGCATCGGTCGAAGCTCGGCCGGCTTGGCCGAGGTCGCGACCGCGAGGCCGGCCATCGTCAGGCCCAGGCGATCGCGCTGCACCAAGCCCGCTCGCCGAAGCGCGGCCAGGAGCGATTTCGCGCGATCCGCGTCGAGATCGAGCAGGCGTCCCAGCAGATCGAGCGAAGGCCGGACATCCGCGTCGGCCAGGTCGAACATCGCGCGAAGCAGCTCCACAGCGGCAGAATCAAGGGTTCGTGTCATGGCGTCCCTACATTCGCGCAGCACTGATGGAGCGTCCAGTTTTCTGCGAAA
>DATLLB010000362.1:0-34376 GCA_035538075.1 Enhygromyxa sp. | reverse complement strand
GTCTACGGCACGGCACACATCGAGGCTCGCTACCGCAGCCTGATCGCGGCGCTCGCCGCTGGCATCCGCTCGCTCAACGTGGAGTCGGCCGAGGAGCTCGAGCTGATCGCGTCGCGGGCCGCGGCGCTGGGTAAGCGCGCGCCGGTGGCCCTGCGCATCAACCCCGACGTGGACCCCGACACGCACCCGTACTTGGCGACGGGTCTGCGCGAGTCGAAGTTCGGCATCCCGATGGAGCGCGGGCTCGAGCTCGCGCTGCGGGCCGCGGCGATCGACTCGCTCGAGCTGGTCGGCTTCGCTTGCCACATCGGCTCGCAGATCACCGAGTCGGCGCCGTTCCTCGACAGCCTCGCGCGCCTGCGCACGCTGATGGACGCGCTGGCCGAGCGCGGCATCCGACTGCGCTCGCTCGATCTCGGCGGCGGGCTCGGGATCGCCTACCAGGGCGGCGATCCGGTGCTCGAGGCCGAGAGCTGGGGGCGCGCGCTGGTCGAGGCGACCGCCGATCTCGACTGCGAGCTGGTGCTCGAGCCGGGCCGCTATTTGGTCGGCAACGCGGGCGTGCTGCTGACCTCGGTGGTGACGCGCAAGCAGGGCGAGAGCAAGAAGTTCGTGATCGTCGACGCGGCCATGAACGATCTGATCCGCCCGGCGCTGTATGAGGCCTACCATGCGATCGTGCCGGTCGAGCTGCCGCCGACCGAGGTCGCGCTCGAGGTCGTCGACATCGTCGGGCCGATCTGCGAGAGCGGAGATTTTCTCGCGCACGAGCGGGCGCTGCCGTGGCCGGAGCATGGTGCCCTGCTGGCGGTGCTCGGCGCGGGCGCGTACGGGATGGTGATGGCCAGCACCTACAACACGCGACCGCTCGCGCCCGAGGTGTTGGTCGCAGGCGATCGCTGGTCGGTGGTTCGTCCGCGCCGCAGCGTGGAGGCGCTGCTCGACGACGAGCGCTACCCCGAGTGGCTGCGCTAGCGGGTACTACTGCCGCACGTAGATCACCTGCGTGGGCGTGCGACGCTGCGTCGACACGTGCGTGTACGGATCGAAGCGCGGATCGACGCGCGGATCGACCTGCGGACCAAAGCCGCCGATCCACTGGGCCTGCGCGGCCCGGGCTCGCTCCTGAGCCTCGCGCTCATGCTCGCGCGCAGCCATGTACTCGACGGCAGCACGCTCGCGCCCGGCCGCGAACCACACGAACCCAGCGACCAGCGCGAGCACCCAGTTGCCGCTGAAGACTGCCCACCCACCAAAACCCAGCGCCAGCCAGCGACCGAGCTTGGCGGCCATTCGCGTCGCCCGAAGGCGACCGTGGCGACGCTCCGCCCAGGCCCGGAACACGCGGCCACCGTCCATCGGGAACGCGGGGATCAGGTTGAACAGCGCGAGCATCAAGTTGGCGCCGATCAGCCCCTCGAGCACGAGCGTCGCGATCCCGCTACCGCCAAGCACACCGGTGGTGACCGCGACCAGGCTCAGGATCGCCGCGATCGCGAGGTTCACGGCCGGGCCCGCAGCGGCGATCCACATCTCGGCGCGCGGATCCGAGGGGCTGCGCTCGAGCTCGGCGACGCCGCCGATCGGCAACAAGGTGATGCGGCGCGTGTTGATGCCGAAGCGTCGAGCCACGAGCGCATGGCCAAACTCGTGGAGCAGCACGCAGGTGAAGATCGCGAGGGCGAAGCCCAGACCAAACACCACGGCGAGCCCCGAGTGGGCGCTCTGCCAAGTAGAAATCCCGACCCACAAGAGCAGCAGCGCGAAGCTGGCGTGAATGCGGGTCGGGATTCCAAGGATGCGGCCGAGCTGCCAAGACCAGCGATCTTGGCGGTCGGCGGCAGTCGGCTTGCGAAACAAAGGCTGACTCACAGGGGCCACGGTAAGACGCAACCGTGCCGACGCAAGCGCGATTTCCCCAATCCCGACCCGCGCCGCGAAGCCACCTACAGCCGCGGGGGGCTGAGGAGCTTCTGGGCGCGCAGCTCGATGAGCACGTCGACGGCGCCGAAGCTTCCGGCGCGCACCTGCGTGACGTCGAAGCGACTCACGCTCACGCGCAGCAGCTCGGCCTGCGCGGCGAGCCCAGCCGATTCGAGCGGGCCGAGGCTGAAGTCGGTGCGACCCGAGTCGGCGACCAAGCAGGTGACCTCCTCACCGGTCGGCTCGTTGACGCCGTCTTCACCCGGCGTGAACGCCTGCAGCCGCAGCACCACGAATTGCGAGGGATGGCCCGGCGGTCGCCAGTCGATCGTCAAGCGATCGTCGGTGACCTTCGCAGCTTCGAGGGTCAGCTGCGCAGGCACGAGCACGCTGACGCTGAAGGGCTCGAGCGAGCCGTCGGCCGAGCCGTCGATGCTGACCGTCACGGGCGCGGTGCCGTCGGGCTCGACCGCGAGCCACGGGATCCGATCGTCGACGTGGCCATACTCGACGCCCGAGAGCCACGGGAGGATGTCGGGGACCAACGAGACCGGGGCGACGAGCTCGCGATTGCCGAGCGCGACGCGGAGATCTCCGGCGTCGATCATCGACAGCTCGCGCTCGTGATCGCCGGGCGGCAGCGGACCGGCGACGGGCAACAAAGCCTCGCTGGCGATGCACTGGCCCATCACCAGCTGCTCCCACACAGGCACAGGCAAGCTGGCGCGGGCGCGGACCTGGGTCTCGGACACGCCGCGGTACTCGACGAAGCGCGCGTGGATCTGCAGCTCGGGCTCGGGCTCGAGCTCGTCGGGTCGAGGCTGCAACACCACGTGGATGCGACCGATGTGGCCGGAGGTCGCCTCGCTGGTCGCCTGCTCGGCCTGCACCGTGCGGCCGGTCTCGACCGGATCCTCGGCGCACCCGATCGTCAGCGCCGCAACCACGCTCCCGATCACAGCCACGAACGGGCTGATCAGTCGCAGGCCGCGGGCGCGAGTCGACGCCATGGCCCAAGAGATAACGCGGCTTTGTCAGACTGTCAGCAAAGCGGAGAGATCGGGCACACGCGTGCGCGCTCCGGGCGATCGGCGACACGCGTGCGCCGCTCGGCGCGGATCTCGGACCGCCATGTCAAGCGTGGGCTGGGCGGTTACGCTCCAGGTGGATGCCGAGCGATCCCCCATCTCGCGCACTGGTCGACACCCTCGCCGAGCTCGCGCGGCTGGAGCTGTCGGGCGAAGAGGCCACCCAGCTCGGCGCCCAGCTCGACACGATCCTCGGCTACATCCGCTCGCTGCAGGCGGTCGATGTCGAAGGCGTGCCGGAGTACTCGAGCGCGTCGGTCGAGGGCTCGGGCTTGCGTGCGGACGCGACCGAGGCCGGGCACTTCGATCTCGAGTGCGCGCTTGCAGGCGTGCCGATGCTGCGCGGACGCTTGGTGGCCGTCCCCAAATTCAAAGATTGAAGGGCTGTGACTACACGCGACGAGATCCTGATGCTCAGCGCGCGCGCGCTCGCGACAGCGGTGCGCAGCGGGGCCGTGTCTGCGGTCGAGGTCACCTCGGCGTACCTCGAGCAACTGCACGCGACCGAGCCGATCCTCCACGCCTACCGCTGCGTGCTGCCCGAGCGAGCGCTGGCCGAAGCGGCGGCGATCGACGCGGCTCGGCGCGCCGGTGAGCCGCTCGGTCCGCTCGCGGGCGTACCGATCGGGCTCAAGGACATCTTCGTGAGCGAGGGCGTGGAGACGACCTGTGGCTCGGCGATGCTCGCCGGCTGGATCCCGCCCTACCAGGGCACGCACGCGCGTCGTTGTGCCGAGGCCGGCGCGGTGTTGCTCGGCAAGCAGGCGATGGACGAGTTCGCGATGGGATCGTCGAGCGAGAACACGCCGTTCGAGCCGGTCCGCAACCCGTGGGCGCTCGAGCATGTGCCGGGCGGTAGCTCGGGTGGGACCGCGGCCGCGGTCGCGGCTCGCTCGTGTGCGCTCGGGCTCGGCACCGACACTGGCGGCTCGATCCGGCAGCCCGCGAGCCTGTGCAACGTCGTCGGGCTCAAGCCGACCTACGGACGAGTCTCGCGTTACGGGATGATCGCGTTCGCGTCGAGCCTCGATCAGGCCGGGCCGCTCGCGCGCGAGGTTGGTGACGCGGCGCTCGCTCTGCAGGTGCTCGCCGGGCCCGACCCGCACGACGCGACCAGCCTCGCCGCACCGGTGCCCGACTACCTGGACGCGGTCGATCGCGGCGCGGACGAGGGCGTCGGTGGGCTGCGCATCGGCGTCGATCGGCGCACGCTCGAGCTCGAGGGCCTCGACCCCGAGGTCCGCGAGCGCTTCGAGGACGCGCTCGCGGTGTTGGTCGGCGCGGGCGCGACGTTGTGCGACGTGACGCTGCCCAACTTCGATCATGCGGTCGCGACCTACTACGTGCTGTGCACGGCCGAGGCCAGCAGCAACCTCGCGCGCTACGACGGGGTTCGCTACGGGCTGCGTCGCGCTCGGCCGTCGCTGCGCGAGACCTATGCGGCCACCCGTCACGATGGCTTCGGCGCCGAGGTCCAGCGCCGGATCCTGCTCGGGACCTTCGTGCTGCGGGCCGAGTGCTACGACGACTACTACGGGCGCGCGATGAAGGTCCGCACGCTGATCGCCCGCGACTTTGCCGACGCGTTCAGCCACTGTGATCTGATCGCGAGCCCGACATCGCCGGTGCCGGGCTGGCGGCTGGGCGAGAAGCTCGGCGATCCGCTGGCGATGTACCTCTCGGACGTGTTCACGATCGGCGCGAACCTGGCCGGGCTGCCGGCGATCTCGATCCCCGCCGGGTTCTCGCGCGCGAGCGAGCTACGGCCGGCGTTGCCGATCGGCCTGCAGCTGATCGGGCCGCGGCTCGGCGAGCCGGTCGTGCTGCGGGCTGCGGCCGCGCACGAGGCCGCGACGCGCTGGCATCTGCAGCGGCCGAGCTTCGGAGGTTCGGTGTAATGGCGGTCTCCGACTATGAGGTGGTGATCGGTCTCGAGGTGCACTGCCAGCTCGCGACCAAGACCAAGATGTTCACGCCCTGTGCGTACGCGATCGGGGCCGAGCCGAACACGCAGATCGACGCGTACACGCTCGGGCTGCCGGGCACCTTGCCCACGCCCAACCGCGAGGCGATCGAGTTCGCGCTGCGGCTGGCGCTGGCGGTCGACTGCGAGATCCAGCCGAGCTCGCGTTGGGCTCGCAAGCACTACTTCTATCCGGATCTGCCGAAGGGCTATCAGATCACCCAGGCCGATCAGCCCTACGCGCACGGCGGTTGGATCGAGATCACCGACAGGCGCGTGCCGTTGCAGCGCATCCACATCGAGGAGGACGCGGGCAAGAACGTGCACGACGCCGAGCAGAGTCTGATCGACTACAACCGCGCGGGGGCGCCGTTGGTCGAGATCGTGTCGTTGCCGGAGCTGCGCTCGGCTGCGGAGGCGGCCGAGTACATGCGCGAGCTTCGGACGATCGTGCGCTACCTCGGCGTGTCCGAGGCCAACATGGAAGAGGGGACGCTGCGCTGCGACGCCAACGTCTCGCTGCGGCGCATCGGTGAGACCGCGCTCGGGACCCGCTGCGAGATCAAGAACCTCAACTCGTTCAAGTTCCTCGAGGCGGCGATCAACGCCGAGATCCGACGGCAGGCCGATCTGCTCGATCGCAAGCAGCCGGTCGTGCAGTCGACGCTCAGCTACGATCCGGGCCGCGATCTCACCAAGGTCATGCGCAGCAAGGAGGAGGCCGCGGACTATCGCTACTTCCCCGAGCCCGACATGCCGCCGCTCGCGATCGACGAGGCGATGATCGCCGCGGCGCGGGCCCGGCTGCCCGAGCTGCCGTGGGCGCGGCGACGACGGTTGATCGAGCTGGGCCTGTCGGCCTACGACGCGGGCGTGCTCACGGCCGAGCGCGAGCTGTGCGACTACTTCGACGCTGCGCTCGCGCGGCGTGGCGCGGCGGCGGCCAAGTCGGTGTGCAACTGGATCACCAGCGAGCTGCTGCGCTTGCTCAACGCCTCGGGCATCAGCATCGCGGCGAGCCCGGTGAGCCCGGCGGATTTGGCCGAGCTGCTCGAGCTGCTCGAATCGGGCGCGATCTCGGGGCGCGCGGCCAAGGAGGTGCTCGACAAGGCGTTCGCCGAGCGCGTGTCGCCGGCGACGATCGTCGAGCGCGACGGCTATCGGCAGGTCTCGGATCACGGCGCGATCGCGACGATCGTGCGCGAGGTGATGGCAAAACATCCGCAGCAGCTCGAGCAGCTGCTGGCCGGCAAGGACAAGCTGCGGGGCTTCTTCGTCGGCCAGGTCATGCGCGAGTCGAAGGGCCAGGCCAACCCGCAGATCGTCAACGAAGCGCTCGAGCAGATCCTCGCCGAGCTGCGCGAGCGGAGCTGAAGCTGAAATGGTGGACATCGATCCTGCGCACTATCAGGGCTTGCGCCCGGTCACGCTCGACACCGACGGCCGCGCGCTGCGGCTGCTCGATCAACGCGCGCTGCCCAACGAAGAGCGATGGCTGCGGCTCGACGCGCTCGAGGACATCGCCGTCGCGATCGAGACGCTGACCGTGCGCGGCGCTCCGGCGATCGGCTGCGCGGCGGCGTTCGGGCTCTACGTGGTCAGCCTCGGCTTGCCCGATCGACGCGAGCTGTTCCTGCCCGAGCTCGAGCGCGCGCGCGAGCGACTGGCCCACACGCGACCGACGGCGGTCAACTTGTTCGTGGCGCTCGATCAGCAGCGCGACGCGATCGCGAGCACGCTGGCGATCGAGCCCGAGGCCTCGGTCGCGCGCTTGCGTGAGGTGCTGCGCGCGACCGCAGAGCAGCACGCCGCCGCGGATCTGCGCGCGTGCCTGCAGATGGCCGCGCACGGGGCCAGCCTGCTGCCGGCCGGCGGGATCCTGACGCACTGCAACGCCGGCGCGCTCGCGACGGCAGGGCACGGCACCGCGCTCGGAGTGATCCGCACGGCCTGGTCGCGCGGCACCGCGCTGCGGGTGTTCGCCGACGAGACCCGCCCGCTCCTGCAGGGCGCTCGTCTGACCGCGTGGGAGCTGCTGCGCGAGGGCATCCCCTGCACGCTGATCGCCGACAACATGGCCGCGACCTTGATGGCGCGCGGCGAGATCCAGGCGGCGATCGTCGGCGCCGATCGGATCACCCGCAACGGCGACGTCGCCAACAAGATCGGCACCTACGGCGTCGCGGTGCTGTGCAAGCACCACGGCATTCCTTTTTATGTCGCCGCTCCGGAGACGACGATCGATCGCTCGCTCGCGACCGGAGCCGAGATCCCGATCGAGGAGCGCCACGCCGACGAAGTCCGCATCCACGGCGGCGCGCTGCGAGCCCCCCTCGACGTGCCCGTGCGCAACCCCGCCTTCGATGTGACCCCGGCCGCGCTCGTCACCGCGATCATCACGGAGCGCGGCGTGTTTCGGCCCGCCGAGATCGTATAAGAGGCCCCAATGCTCGACCGCATCGCCGCGCTTCATCCTCGCCTCGACGCCGACCGCCAGCTGCTGATCCTCGAGCTCGATCACGGCAAGGCCAACGAGATGGGCACGGCACAGCTCGACGCGTTCGCCGAGCTGTGTGCGCTGCTCGAGGACCCATCGCGCGAGCAACCGATCACCTGCCTGTGCACGACCAGTCGGCGGGTGAGCGGCAGCGGCAAGCCGATCTTCATCGCTGGCGCCAACGTGACCGAGCGGGTCGGCTGGGACGACGAGCGCATCAAGGCCCACGTGATTCGTCAGCGCAAGCTCATGCAGCGGCTGCGTCGCTTGCCGCTGTTCAACATCGCGTTGAGCACGGGCGTGACGCTCGGCTGGGGCACCGAGTACATGCTCACGGCCGACTACTCGATCGCCACGCGAGCAGCGAGCTTCGCTCTGCCGGAGACTGGGCTCGGAATCATCCCGGGCGCGCGTGGGACCGCGGAGCTGGCCAGCTTGGTCGGTCCTGCGCAGGCGCTGCGGCTCGGCTGCACGGGCGAGAGCGTCGACGCCAACGAAGCGCTGCGCATCGGCTTGGTGCAGGAGCTGACCGACGATGTCGACAGCGGGCTCGCGCGCGTGACCGCGTTGGCCGAGCAGCTGCGTCGACGATCGCCGCTGGCGATCACCAGCTTCAAGCGAGCGCTGCTCGACGGTCTCGGTCGCAGCGAGCCCGAGCGTATCGAGCTCGAGGCCGCGGCCTACGAGCGCTGCGTCGACTCGGGTGAAGCGGCGATCGGACGCGCGGCCTTCTCGGAGATCCTCGCCGGCAAGACGCCAGCGTGGGGCCGGCGCTGAGCGGTGTCTTCGTGGATCGGGTTTTGCGCCCCGCGAGCGTGCATGGCGGGGCAAAATGCCCAGTGGCTGTGGGCTTGCGATCGGCGCGGCGCGAGTCGTCAGTTTGTCGAGCAACCACCGGGTCACAGCTGCGCGATCGGTTCGAACCAGCGCTAGATCCTGACAAAGCGATCGCGCTTTGGATCACTTCATGGCCATCGGAGCAGTGCGGATGATCCGCTCAATCGTGGCACGCAGCGCCTACTAGCGGTCAACTTTTATTGGTGTAATAACCGTGATGCCAGGCACCACCAATGTTCCCTGTCATCGTCCACCGCACGCCGCTACTGTTGTGTCGGCAAGACGTGGTGGATACAGTCCAGCCGCGGCCAGCGCAGATTCGCGTCAATGACCGACATCCCGAAAAAAATCGCGGGGCGCTACCAAATTAAGGAGCTCCTCGGGAAGGGGGGCTTCGGCGCGGTCTATCGAGCCGAGGACGAGCTCGAAGAACGCGAGGTCGCGCTCAAGGTCATTCGCTCCGACGCGACGATGGAGCCGCGGGGAACCCGCTCGCACGCGCTCGATGGTCAGTCGTCCACGTCTTCGCGCTCGCGCTTCGGTCGGATGAGTCGCGCGGCGAGGACCAGTCGCAACTCGTTTGGATCGCCTGGATCGGGGCCGTCACAAAAAGATGACGTCACCGAAGCGTTCAAAGACGAGTTCCTGCTGCTGACCAAGCTGCATCACCCGAACCTCGCGGCGGTCTACGAGTTCGGGCGCTGCGATGAGTTCGAGGGCGTCTACTTCACGCAGGAGCTGGTCGAGGGCGTCTACCTGTCGGAGTTCCTCGAGGGCAAGCCGCGCGAGGTCATCGTCGACATGTTCGTGCAGCTCGCTCGGGCGCTCGACTACATCCACGCGCTCGGCATGGTCCACGAGGACATCAAGCCGACCAACGTGCTGGTCACGGTGCCCGCCGACGGCCAGCCGCAGGCCAAGCTGATCGACTTCGGCCTCGCCCGAGTGCTGCGCAAGCCCGACGCCGAGCAGAGCAAGAAGGACGACGAGCAGCTCGAGGTGGTGCTCGGTACGCCCGGGTTCTCGGCGCCCGAGAAGGTCCAGGGCAAGAAGACCGACAGCCGCTCGGACATCTACTCGCTGGCCGCGACCATGTACGCGGCGATCCGCGGGACCAAGCCGTTTCCGTCGCGCGACTTCGAGGAGGCCCTGCGCGCACAGAAGGACTGGCGGCCCGAGCTGGCTGGCGCGCTGCTCAAGCAGGCCGGTCCGGTCGTCGCCGAGCTGGTCGGGCGCATGCTCGATCCGGATCCCGAGCGTCGCCCCCAGAGCGCGCGCAGCATCGTGCTCGAGCTCCTGCGCCGCGAGCCCTCGCACATCCGCGATCGCCAGGAGAGCAAGGAAGATCGGGCCGAGTTCGCGCGGGTGTTCGTCGAGCACCTGCCGTTCACCGATCGCCAGAACTACCTCGACCTGCTGCTGACCCGGGCGACCGACGTGCTGCTGTCGGAGGCGGAGAGCAGCCGCACTCGCGGCACCCATCGGCTGATCCGCACGCTGATCATCGAGGCGCCCGAGGGCATGGGCAAGAGCCGGCTGTTGTCGGAGCTGCGCCGCGAGATCCAGATCGGCGGCGGGCTGTTCGTCGAGAGCTCGTGCTGGACGACCGAGCGCACGGCCCTCGGCGCGTTCGGGCCGGTCGTGCAGCAGCTCGCCAGCGCGCTCGGTGAGCGGTCCAAGGTCGTGGCCGACTACGCCGAGCTGCTGCAGCTGGCTCGCGATCGTGGCACCGACGAGAGCGCGACCGGACGGCTGACCGAGTTCTTGATCGCGGCCTGTCGCGAGCGGCCCTACTGCCTGCACCTCGCCGACCTCGCCAAGGGCCAGAGCGAGTTTGCCCGGTTCGAGCAGCTGACCCGCGCGATCGATCACAACCAGGCGTCGCTGCTGCTGTGCGCGTCGACGACTCCGCACGCCAAGCTCTCGCCGCTGCTGGCCTCGCTCGCGCGCGACCAGCTGGCCGAGACCTGGAACCTGCGCCCGTTCACGCGTCGCGAGATGCACGCGGTGCTGCAAGGGGTGCTCGGCGACACCTCGGCGATCAAGGAGCTGGTCAAGGCGCTCGACAACCTGACCGGCGGTCACCCGCTCAGCTTCCGCGAGACCCTGCGCGTGCTGATCGAGGAGGGCATCCTGGTCCGCGACGCCGACGACTGGGTGTTCCGCTCGAACTCGCCGGCCGCCCAGAACCTGCATCAGACGCTCGCGCAGCGGTCCGAGGCGCGGCTCGACGCGCAGGGCGTGAGCGCGTGGGAGATCGCCAGCATCCTCTACCTGATCGAGGCGCCGATCGACGAGCACCAGCTCGCGCAGCTCAGCGATCTGCGGCGCAGCCGGTTCCGTCGCACGCTCGATCGGCTCGAGGGCGAGGGCTTGGTCCACCGCAACGCCAACCATGTCTCGCTCGCGCACGAGTCGGTGCGCGAGGCGGTGCGGCGCCGCTACACCGATTCGCTCGACGAGACCCGCCTCGATCTGGCCGCGCGCATCGACGAGCTCGACGTCATCGACAGCAACTTCGTGTTCTTGAAGGTGCGTCTGCTCGACGACGCGGCCGAGGGGCTCGAGGCTGTCGACGCGCTCGAGGAGGCCGCGGCCGGGCTGTTCGCGGTCGGTCAGGCGCAGCTCGGCGCGGCGGTGCTCGAGCGCTTGATCCGGCGGCTGCGTCAGCATGGCGGCACCGCAGCGATCCCGCGGCTGCTCGAGGCCAAGCTGCTGCTGCTCAACCAAGGTGGCGGCGCGCTCGATGATCCGCGCCGCGAGACCGCCCACTACGAGGCCGGCATCCTGCTCGCCGAGCTGATGCGCGACTTTCGGGCGCAGTCGCTATTCTGGCTGGGCCTGGCTGAGCGCTTCAGCGCCGAGCTGATCGACGACATGGACGTCACGCTCGAACGGCTCGAGCGCGCGGCTACGGCTGCTCGGATGGCCCGCGATCGCGTGCTCGAGCTGCGCATCGCCAACCGGCGCGCCGAGGTGCTGCTCTCGGCCGGCGAGATCGAGCAGGCCGGCTCCTACTCGCGCAAGGCCATGGAGATCCTCGACGTCGCCGACGCCAACGACGTCGACGTCTGCCACATCATCGGCGTGCGGCTGCGCTGCCTGTCGCTGTCGGGTCAGCTCGGCGAGGCTCGCCGGCTGCACGAGATGGGCAAGCCGATCGCCGCGCGCGTGCCGGTCGTGCAGCGGCAGAGCTACCTGTCGGGCATCGCGTTCCTGGCCGTGCTCGGCGGCGATCCGGAGCGGGCGATCCCCGAGACCGAGCAGGCGATCGAGCAGCTGCGCGCGGCCAAGGTGCCGCGGTTGCTGCACACGCCGCTGCACAACCTCGGCGATCTCTATCTGCGCAACGGCCAGCTCGAGCCGGCGGGCACCGCCTTCAACGAGGCGATCAGCATCGCGGCGCTGTTTGGGCTCGATCAGGCCGTGCACCTCAACCGCGGGTTCTTGGGCTACACGCTCGCGCGGCTCGGTCAGGTCGAGGAGGGCGCCGAGAAGCTCGCCGCGGCGCGCCGCGGCATGCAGCACAGCTCCGGCGATCAGGTCACGCTGCAGCAGCTGCGCCTGCTCGACGCCGAGGTCGCGCACATGATGGGCCAAACGCCTCGGGCCCGGCGCGAGCTCGAGGAGATGCTCGCGGACTTTCACTCGACCAACGAGATCAGCTTCGTGCACTGGGCTCAGGACGCGCTCGCTCGGATCGAGCGCGACATCGGGACCAACTTCATCGAAGCCAGCAGCATCGACGTCGAGAGCGCGCCGGAAGAGGACACGGTTCGCACTCGCCCCATCGCCTAGGGGCGATGGGGCGCGTGCGAACCGGTGGTCCTCTTCCTACTTCGTTTGATGGCGGGGCTTCGCAGCCCCGCCCCCGCGCCGGGCGGACCCGTCGCGGGACCCCCACCCCGGCGGTCGCCCCTGCGGGGCTCCTGCTGGTGGGGCGGACTTTGCTTCGGTGGGCCTTGCTACTTGGCGGGTCTCGCTGCTCGTCGGGCCTCGCTGGCCTCGCTTTGGAGGCACCGTGCGCCTCACGTGGGGTTGCTAAGCCAGCCCGGGGCGTTTTACACACTCGGGCATGCATCGTCGGCTCTCGGTCCTTGCTCCTCTCGCCTTGCTGACGCTCTCGCTGGCCGCGTGCCAGGAACGGTATCCGCCGCTGCCGGAGGTCTGGGTTGGTTCGGCGCTGCCGACGTATCAGCCGTCGAGCGTGCTGCCGCCGGCGACGGACGAAGGGGTGGGGGCCGATGGCAGCCTGCTCGAGAGCTACGCCAACCGCACGTACCGGAAGGCCGATGAGCTGCTGACGTGGCAGCTGCCGTTTCAGGCGAAGACGATGATCGTCGAGCTGCTGATCGCGGCGGCGAAGGACGATCCGCAGCAGATGCTGACGCTGCTGACCGAGAACGCCCGCTGGGGTCTGCCCGATCGTCGCGAGCTGCGGGCGCGGCCGATCTCGACGCACGATGATCCGCTCGGGCTCGAGTTCCTCTCGGCGTTCCGCACCGCGACGTCGCGCTTCAGCAAGAAGGCCAGCTTCACCTGCACGCCGCTGCAGCCGGGCTGGCAGATGTTCGCGGCCTCCGGCGCGGAGCCGGTCTGGTGCTCGTACACGTCGGGCGACAACCTCGACATCATCGGCTTTCGTCTGATCATGGAGGGCGGACGGCTCAAGACCGACTACATCGGGTTCTTCCCGCAGCGGCAGACCGAGGCGATCCGCGTGCCCGATGCCGGCGACCCGCCGCCGCTGACGCCGTACATCAAGCGGCCCGTCGACCTCGAGCTGCCGGATCTGATGCCCGACGGCAGCAACCCGGTGCTCGAGAAGAAGCAGCCGCGCGAGCAGGCCAAGCCCGCCGAGCCGCCGCCGGATCTCGACGCGCCGATCCCCGTCCCGGCTCGGGACGAGTAGACGCCCGACAAACGGCGATCCGAGCGGTCGCACAATCGATCGAGATCCATCGACCACTGAGGGGTCGATGGATCTTCGAGCCTCTGGCGATCGCAGCTTGTGGGATGCACCGGTCCGTGGCCACGATGTTCGGGTCGTGGCTGTGGATGCGGAAGCGCTGGGCGACGAGCTCGATCGACTCAAGCAGGCGCTCGGTCTCGAGCCGGGCGCGCGCACGGTCGGCCGCTTCCGCTTGGTCTCGCAGCTCGGCAAGGGCGGGATGGGGGTCGTGCACGCGGCCTTCGATCCGGAGCTCGATCGCATGGTCGCGCTCAAGCTGGTGCGGCCCCGGCAATCGGGCGCGCGCGAGCGGCTGCAAGCCCGACTGCAACGCGAGGCGCGAGCGCTCGGTCGGCTCGCGCATCCCAACGTGGTGCGCGTCTACGACGTTGGCAGCGACGGCGACGAGCTGTTCATCGCGATGGAGCTGGTCGACGGCCCGACCTTGCTCGAGTGGCAGTCGCAGCGCGAGCGCTCGCTGGACGAGCTGCTCGACGTGTATGTGCAGGCTGCGATCGGGCTCGCGGCGGCGCACGACGCCGGGCTCGTGCACCGCGACTTCAAGCCCGAGAACGTGTTCGTGACCGCCGACGAGCGCGTGCTGGTTGGCGACTTTGGGCTCGCCAATTTGGAGGACGCGGTCGCGACCACGACCGACGACGCCGACGATCCGCTGCCGGGACTGACCGAGACCGGCGCGTTGCTGGGTACGCCCGGCTACATGGCGCCCGAGCAGCTGCGCGGCGATGCAGTCGATCCGCGCGCGGATCAATTCGCGTTTTGCGTGGCGCTGTGGGAGGCGATCACCGGCGAGCGGCCGTTCGCGAGCGGCACCAAGGAGGCCATGCTCGCGGCGATCGAGGCCGGCGAGCTGCGGCTCGCGAGCCAGGTCCCGCGGCAGCTGCGGGCGATCCTGCGAAGAGGGCTGGCGTACGATCACCACGCTCGGTTCGCCGATCTGCGCGAGCTGGTCGCGGCGATCGAGTCGCTGCGTGGGCGTCGACCGTGGCTGCGCGTGGGCGTGGGCGTGCTCGCGCTCGCGGCTGCGCTCGCGGCCGTGCTCACGCTGCGCGAGTCGGCCGAGCCCTGCGAGGAGCGAGCGCGGATCGATCGGGTGTGGACGCAGGGCCGCGCCGGGCTGGCCGAGCAGCTCTCGCGCGCGTCGGCCAGCGTGCTCGAGCAGCGCGCCGAGGCTGCGATCGAGCACCTGCGACGACGTGCCGACGCGGTCTGTCGTGCGCCCAGCGACGCTCGCCGACGCGTGCTCGGCCGCGCGATCGATGAGCTCGCGGCCGCGCTCGCCAAGCCCGAGTCGGTCCAGCTCGAGGGCTGGGCGGCGTTGATCGAGCAGCTCGAGTCGCTCGATCTCGATCGCCCGGCGATCGAGCCCGCGGTCGCGGAGGCGATCGATCGCTCGCGTCTGCACGAGTGGTACGGCGAGACCGAACGGGCCTGGCAAGCCGCCGACCAAGCCGTCGCGCTCGCGCAGGCAGCTGCGCCGAGCGGGTGGTCGGCTTCGTTGAGCGAGGCGCTGACGCAGCGCGGGCGCATGCTCGAGGACCGGTCCGAGTACGAGCGGGCGATCGAGGACTTCACCCGCGCGGAGGCCCACGCCGAGGGCTCGGGCTACGGCGCACAGATGTTCCGCGCGCGCCTCGAAGCGGCGGCCGTGCTGGTCAAGTTCGTACGCGACCGCAACCGCGCTCACGCGGCGCTGCTCCGGCTGGAGCCGCTGCTGCAGCGTCACAGCGCGCCGCTGAGCCCTCCTCGGGCGCTGCGGCACGAGCTGTGGAGCGCGTTCTCGATGGAGCGCGGCGAGCTTGGCCGCTGTGTCGCGCACTCGCTCGCGGCCGCGCTGGTGCACGCGGTCGTGCACCCCGATCCGGCCGCGCTCGCGCGTGCGTACGAGAACCTCGCGGTCGCGCTCGAGCGGCACGGGGTTCGCGATGTCGAGCCGCTCTACCAGCAGAGCGACCAGCTGCTGCGAGCACAGCGACCCGAGCGGCATCGCAGCCAGCACACGCTCGACTACAACCGCGCGCGGCGTGAGCTCGAGTCCGAGGACGAGCATCGCCGCGCCGAAGGTCGCGCGACCTTGCAGCGCCTGCATGGGGAAGGCGATCGCTCGACTCGCTCGCTGGCCGCCCGCGCGCTGCTCTACGACGCGATGATGAGGGACAACCTCGCGGTGGTGCGCGAGATGGTCGACGAGCTGCGGCCCGAGCTGCCCGAGGATCCGCATGTCCTGATGGCCAGCGCCCGGCTCGGTGAGCTCGATGGTGCGGCGCTGCAGCGGCTTCGCCAGCGCCACCTCGAGCGCGAGGACATGCTGTACGTGGTCATGCTCGATCTCGACATCGCCGGGGCGTTGGCCGCGGCGGCCTGCGACGTCGCCGAGCGTGGGCGCGAGCACGTCGAGCAGATCGCCACCGACACCGAGCGCGAACAAATGCACGAAGGCGTCGAACGTTTGCTGTCGTCGCTCGACTGTAGGTAGTGCGGACGCGCTGATGCGTGCGCGCGCCGGTGAGGGCCCGGCGTAGACCTCGTGGCGATCGAGACCCGCGATCGCGAAGGGTAGTGATGACCATGAGCTATCTGCTCGTGAGCAATGAAGATCCGGTCGTGCTCGATGGCTATCTGGACAGCAGCAGCAATTTGCAGCTCAAGCACGACAGCGACGAGCTCGACGATTACGACCAGGAGATCTGGTGCTCGCACGACACCGCGACGGCGATCACCGTCGAGATCCACGATTTCGTGGTCGGTGCGACCACCTGGACCGTGAGCGCCGAGCATGATCGCTCGTCGTGGACGCGCGAGAGCGACCACGTGTGGTTCACGTTCACCGAAGAGCCGACCTGGCCGCTCGAGGTCCAGGTCTCCGCGACCGACGGGGCCGGCAACAAGCAGCGGACCATCTACATCAAGCCGCAGCCGCAGCCGCCGAACCTGCTGCAGCAGTCGTCCGCCGAGCAGCTGCTATAGGGACCCCCGTGGTCGCCCGTAGACTGAGTCATGCACGTCCGCTTCGCGTCCGCCTGACTCGCACTGTGTGCGAGTCAGGATGGGGCGGGTTCGTAGTGCTCGACGGGACGTGGTGACCCCCTTTCCAGGGGGTCTTTCTTTCGCGCATGAGTCGGCCCCCTCGTGCGGCGGGAGAGGTCTCGCTCATAGCTCGTTCGGGTCGTGCTAGAGATCGCTCGTGGCCGAGATCTCGGACCTCGAGCTGCTCGAAGCGTGGCGCCGCGGCGATCGGCAGGCGGGCAACCAGCTCGTCACGCGGCACTTCCCGCGCGTGCGCACCTACTTCATCAACAAGCTGCCCAGCGAACACGAAGATCTCGTGCAGGAGACCTTCGCGCGGATGGTCGACGCCCGCGATCAATTTCGCGGCGAGGCCAGCTTCAAGACCTACCTGTTTCGCATCGCTCGCTACGTGCTGGCCGAGCAGCTGCGCAAGCGCTACCGCCGAGGCCAGCCGGTCGAGCTGACGACCAGCACGATCGCCGATCTGACCGAGCGTCGGCCGTCATCGATCATCTCCGAGCGCGAGACCCATCGGCTCCTGCTCGACGCGCTGCGACAGATCGCGCTCGAGGATCAGGAGCTGCTCGAGCTCTACTACTGGCAGGATCTGACCGCGGGCGAGCTAGCGAGCCTTTATGAGCGCGTCGAGTCGACCGTCCGCAGCCGGATCCGCGCGGCGCTCGATCGCCTGCGTAGGAAGTACGTCGAGCTCGGCGACGAGCCGCACAGCCGCGAGCTCGCGGTCGACGATGTCGATCAGTGGCTGCGCGAGCTTCGGTCGGTGATGAGCCACGTGCGACTGCAGCCAGATTAGAGCCCGGCCGCAGCCAAGCGCTCGGCGGCCTCGCGGTCGTCGGCGAGCTCGTTGGCCTCGCGCAGCGCTCGAGCACCCTCGGCGAACCACTGTGCGAGCGCCTCACGATCCTGCGCGGACCAGCTCGGCAAGAGCTCGTGCCGCCCGTCGCCCGCAGGATCGATCAGCTCGCGGGTGTCGTAGCTCGCGAGCACATCGGCCCAGGTCAGCAGCGTGGTCGCAAAGCCCTCGCGCACGCCGACGCGATCGAACGCCGCGATCGCGAGCCGCTCGAGCGCGAAGCCAGGCAGCTCGGGCCCGCTCGCACGCCACCACTTGAGCAGGCGAACGCAGTCGTTGAAGCCGACGGTCGCACACTGCTCGATCGAGGCGCGCGTGCGCATGCGGACGTCGTCGTTGTGTCTACGCACCGAGGTCACGCGCGCGCCCGAGGGCAGCAGCAGCCGCTGCACGTAGCCGTCGGCGCCCCGCTGCGCGACGATCGGGAGCAAGCGCCACTGCAGTCGGTCGGCCCGAAAGTCGAGATCGTCGGCCTGCCCAGCGCCAGCGAAGCAGCGCTCGGCGATGCTCGCAAGCTGCACGTGCGTGGCGTAGTCCGGCGGATCGCCGGGCGCGAGCTCGACGACCAGATCGACAGCCTGTCCGGGGATCGAGCGCTCGCGGTCGCGATAGCGCCGCAGCCCGGTGCCCTTCTCCATCGAGCCGGCCAGGACGTAGCGCAGCAGCTCGATCCCCTCGGCGCGGGCCTCGGCGCGCAGCTGCTCGAACATCGCGATCGTGCGCGGGCCGAGAGCCGGTCGCTTGGGACGGATCCGTGCGAGCAGGCGCAGCAGGCTGTGATCGGCGGCGGTGACCATCGACGCCGCCACCAGTGTCGGTCGAACTCGTTTCGACCGAGCTCGGCCTCTCGCGCTAACTCACGGCTACTCCGACACCCTCCGCTTCGCTCCGGGCCCAAGGTCCAGCTCGCCAGCTCATGTCTTCCACGCGATCACGCTGACGTCGATCGTGTCGATGCAGCTGCTCGGCTCGAGGAAATTCCAGGCCGTGAACCAGGGCCCCTCGCGCACGCGCACGTCGTGGAGCTCGTCGACGATCATGCACCGCCAATTGTCGGGCGAGCTCGGCGTGATCACGCGGCTGCTGCTGCGTCCGGCGAACTGATAGACGAGGCAGTGCGCGACGCCCTGCTTGAGCCCGAGCGCGTGCGGACAGAAGCTGCGCGGCAGCCCCTTGTAGGTGGCCAGCACCTGCTGACGCCGCACGATCGCTTGGCGCAGCAGCGCGTAGGCGGGGCTTCGCACGCTCGAGCAGCGTAGTTCGGAACAGCTCGGATACCATGGCGAGGTGAGCGACGCACAACTGCTCGCGGCCTGGGCTGGCGGAGACAAGGCCGCCGGCGAGGCGCTGTTCGAGCGCCACTTCGAGGCGGTCGCTCGCTTCTTTCGCAACAAGCTGCCGGCCGACGCCGCGCACGAAGATCTGATCCAGCAGACCTTCCTCGGCTGCGTGGAGGCGCGCGAGCGCTTTCGTGGCGAGGCCAGCTTCCGCAGCTTCGTGTTTGCGATCGCCCACCGTCAGCTGTCCAAGCACTGGCGCACGCGCAGCCGCGATCGCCTGGATTTTCAGACGGTCTCGGTGTTCGAGCTCGACGCCTCGCCGAGCGCCGCGTTCGCCCGGGATCAGGAGCAGCGACAATTGTTGCTCGCGCTGCGCCGGATCCCGATCGAGAGCCAGGTCGCCCTCGAGCTGCACTACTGGGAGTCGATGACCGCCGCGGAGATCGGCGAGGTGCTCGGGGTTCCGCTCGGGACCGCGAAGACGCGGCTGCGGCGGGCAAAGCAATTGCTGGAGGCCGAGCTGCGGGCGCTCGACAGCGGGATGGTCGGCGCCGATCCAACCGGGACGCGCCTCGACACGTGGGCGAGGGAGCTACGCGGCTCGCTCTTCGGTGGCTTGAGCGACTAGCAGGCCATCGGAAAAGTCCTCGCGCCGCCTCGCTTGGTCTTTTCGCCGAGGGCGGTGTCGCCGAAAGCTCGCAGTATCCCGATACAGCTTCGTTTCGGCTTCTAGCCCTCGACGAAAATCCCGGCGCGATCCGCCACGACGACTTTTCCGATGGCCTGCTAGTCGATCAAGAACAAGGTGAGCAGCCCGATCGCCAGCGCCGTCGGGGCGATGCCCATCGTCAGCACGATGATCACCAGCGCGATCACGGCGAAGCCGATCCCGGCCGAAGGGATGTCGATCGCACCCGCGATCCGCTTGACCAGCGGCGCCTTCAAGTCCGACCTCGCTTGCTGCTGTCGCCAGCGACGAGCATGCGCGCCGGATCGGTCTCGGCCTCGACCAGCGCGTCGATCCGCTCGCCGACCCAGTCGAGCAGCGCCCGCTCTTCGTTCATCTGGCGCTGGTGGAGCTTGCGGGCGAGCTTGACTCCCAACAGCAGCCCGACGGCGGTGCCGGAGAACACGACCAACGGCTCGGCCCAGTGCAGGAAGGGCACGATCGCCTCGGAGCAGATGCCACCGATCATCGTGCCGAAGATGCCGCCGAAGATCATCCCGCGACGCCGACGCTTGCGGGCGAGCTTGGCGAAGCTGCGCCGCACGGTCAGCTTGGCGCCGCCCGGACAGCGATCGATCGCCGCCTCGGCGTCGCGGTTGGCCCAGGCCATGCCGGCCTCGAACTGCTCGACGATCCCGGTGCCGCCGAGGTTGCGCTCGAGCTCGCGGACGATCCTTCGCTGGGTGTCGAGGTTGGGCAGGGTCGAGAGCGTGCGCTCGGCCGCGATCGTCGAGGGCAGCCCGAAGTGGGTGTGCTCGGGCACGCTGCGGCGCGCCAACGCAGCAGGCTCGCGTGGCGGTGGCTCGGTCGACTCACGGGACAGCTCGCGCAGCTCGAGGCCGACCTCGTCGGCGATCGCCTGCATCTCCGCACGCTCGAGCAGCGGACTGCCGCCGCTCGAGCCGGCCCCCGATCCACTCACCCCGAACGCTCGCTCGATCGCCCGGGTGTCGTAGCTGTGCTCGGGCTCGCTGCTCGTCGCGGCTTGCTCGAGCCCGACTCGAAGCTCGCGCAGCTCGGCCAGCAGCGCGTCCATGTCGGCGTAGCGAGCCTCCGGGTTCACGCTGAGCCCCCGCAAGATCAACCGCCGCAGCCGCTCGGGCACGCCCGGCCGGGTCGGGGTCGGCGTGTGGCGACCGGTCACGATCGCCAGCGAGAGCGCGCGCAGATCCTCGGACGGAAACGGCAGCGATCGATAGACCGCCTGGTAGAGCGCGACGCAGAAGCCAAACTGATCGCTGCGCGCGTCGGCTCGCTCGCCGAGGTGCTGCTCCGGGGCCATGTACGCGGGCGTCCCGAGCAACACGCCGTGGCGCGACATGCTGGTCGCCGACGCGACGGCGTCGTCGGCGAAGCTCGGCGGCTGTGCGACGCGCTCGCGATCGGGCCCGCGCGCGAGCCCGAAGTCGAGGATCCGCGGGCGCCCGTCGCTGCCGACCAGCACGTTGTCGGGCTTGAAGTCGCGGTGCACGAGCCCGGCTCGATGCGCGGCCGCGAGGCCTTCGCCCGCGGCCAGATAGACGTCGAGGATCTGCGCGAGCGTGCGTGGGGCCTCGAGCCAGCGACGCAGGCTGTGGCCCTCGACGTACTCCATCGCCACGAACACTTGGCCGTCATGCTCGCCGACGTCGAACACCGCGACCACGTTGGGGTGCGAGAGCTTGGCCAGCGACTGGGCCTCGCGCTTGAGCCCGCCGTGCTGATCGTCCGCCCGCGAGAGCTCGGGTCGCAGCAGCTTGAGCGCGACCGTGCGTCCGAGCCGATCGTCGCGGGCCGCGTAGACGATGCCCATCCCGCCTTGCCCGATGCAGCCGAGGATCTGATAGCGATCGATCCTCAAGGGTGCATCGCCGGAGCCGAACAGCCTCGACTTGACCTCACGCCGCAAGCGCTCGAGCTCGAGCGAAGGGACCGCGGGCGGCATGGGCACGGTGGGCGTGAGGGCGGTGGCTTCGGAGGGTGCGCTCATCGGGACCCGGCGGTAGTACCCGAACCCCTTCTGTGGGATTGCGCCAGGTTCATTTATTTTTTCGGGCGTAGATGTGCACGTGGGTGCGGCGCTTCCAGCTGGCATCGAGCCGCACCACGTCGATCAGCTCGAAGCCGCGGTGCTCGTCGAAGTCTTGCAAGCTCACGACCGTGCGCAGCCTCGGCAGCTGCGCGAGCCGACGCTGCAGCCGACGCATGAACCCGGATGGAAACGCGGTCGAGCACGTGTAGACGACGGTCGCGTCGTCGAGCGGGTGACGAAGGATGTCGGCCTCGATCAACGCGGCCCGACGCGAGCCCGGGAGCCTCTGGGCACGCGCGGCCGTCAGCGCTCGCTGACCGTCGGCGACCCGCTGCGACGCGAGCTCGAGGCCGATCGCCCGCGCGACCGGGGTCGTGATCGCGGCCAGCAGCACGACCTTCCCCACGCCCGCGCCGAGATCGTAGAACACGTCGCGGCGAGTCAGCTCGAGCTGCTCGAGCAGCCGCACGGTGGCGGTCGGCATCAGCTCGCCGTAGGTCGACGAGCTGCGCGAGCGCTCGACCGTCTGCACGTCCTCGCGCGGGATCACGAAGCCGTCGATCTCGCGGTAGAGCCGACGAACTCGCGCGATCGCGTCCTCGCTGCGCACGTCTACAGGTTAGCCCTCGGACTCGAGACCCGCGATCGGCCCAGCGATCGGCGTCGCGGCATGCTCGACGCCCTGCTCGCGCAGGATCTCGTCGACCAGCTGCGCCACCTGGCCGACCACGGCCGTGCAGAAGCGATGGCGCGCCGGGCCCATGAACTCGCCGTGCGGCGCGGTCATGTCGTTGCAGATCAGGCTCGGGCTCGCGCCGCGATCGAGCTCCGCGTCGACGCGCGCGAGGTAGCGGGTCATGGCCGCCCGCAACGCCGGCGTGACCGATCCGCGCGGATCCGGGTCGCCCAGGAATTCACCGAGCAACAGCTGCCCGGCCACGATCGCGCCGCAGGTGCCGTGCCCGGTGATGCCTCCGCGGCGCAGGCTCTGGTAGGCGGCGGTCGGGCGGTCGAACGCCTCGGCCAGCGCGATCCCGCAGGAGCGATGGGGCGTGCGCTCACCCTCGTAGAGGACCAGCGCCTTGCTGCGGATCGGTCCGGTCCCCTGTACACCCGCGCCGCTCATCGCCGCATCTTCGCATGCGTGACCGGTCGCCAGGAAGGTAGACTCCCGGCCATGTCGTGGGAGGACCCCCGCAGCGAGATCGACAGCCTGACTCCGACGCTCACGTCGATCCGCCGCGACATTCACAAGCACCCCGAGCTTGGCTTCGAGGAGCTGCGGACGCAGCGGCTGATCAAGAGCTGGTTGACGCAGCTCGGCTACGCGCCGACCGAGTGTGCTCGCACCGGGCTCGTCGCCGATCTGCGACCGGACCTGATCGGACGCGCGCGCACGATCGCGCTGCGAGCCGACATCGACTGCCTGCCGATGACCGAAAAGACAGAGCTCGACTGGCGCTCGATCCACGATGGTCGTGCGCACAAGTGCGGGCACGACGGTCACACGGCGATCCTGCTCGGCACCGCGGCGGTGCTGGCTCGCTACCGCGAGCAGATCGCCGGCAACGTGCGGCTGCTGTTTCAGCCCGCCGAAGAAGGCGTCGACGGTGGTGGTGCCAAGGTGATGGTCGCGGAGGGGGCGCTCGACCAGGTCGACGAGATCTATGGCCTCCACAATTGGCCGGCCTATCCGCGCGGGACCGTGCGGGTGATCGCCGGACCGATCATGGCGCAGGTCCACACATTCGAGATCACGGTGCGCGGCAAAGGAGGACACGGCAGCCAACCGCAGGAGTGCCGCGATCCAATCCTCGCCGGCTCGGCGCTGATCGTCGCGCTGCAGAGCGTGGTCTCGCGGGGCCTCAGCGCCGCGGGCGGGGCGGTCGTCAGCGTGTGCAGCTTCGAGGCTGGCACCACCAACAACGTGATCCCCGAATTCGCGCGCATGACCGGGACGATCCGTAGTTTTTCTGCAGCGGTCACCGAGCGTGTGGTCGCCCGCGTGCGCGAGATCGCCAAGGGTGTGGGCGCGACCTACGGTGTGGCGGTCGATCTCGCGCTCGAGACCAGCTACCCGGTGCTCGTCAACAATTCGGACTGCGTCGCCGCCGTCGAGCGCGTGGCTGCGAGCGTTGGTTCACTCGAGGTCAGCGACGTCGGTCTGCCGATGGCCGGTGGCGAGGACTTCGCCTATTTCGCCGCCGAGGTGCCGGCCGCCTACTTCTTCTTGGGGGCTGGTCGAGAGGGCGAAGACACCCCCGGTTGTCACCACCCCGACTTCGACTTCGACGACCACCTGATCCCGACCGGCATGCAGATGTTTCTAGGCCTGGTGCGAGATCGAGTGGGCGTCTGAGGCCGAGGACTGTAGGCGCGATCACGGTCGCGGCCGTGCGACTGGTTTGCAACGGCGCTTGCGCCAGCTTCGCCTCGAGCGACGGTCGGTGGCGCTCGATCCGGTCACTCGGCGCCTGCATTAGCGATTGCCAGCCGTCGACGCTCATGCAAAGAATCTTCGAGCCGAGCCATGCGCCCGCAACTCGACGCTATTGCTACCTTGCTCGATCAAGGCGCCGCCGATTCGGCGGTGCGACTGCTGCGAAGCTCGTGGGAGCCGGAGCTCCCCGAGCATGATCGGATCCCGATCTATTGCATGTGGATCCGAGGTTTGTGCGACATCGGAGACTATGAGCACGCGCTGATCCTGGCTCGTCGCGCGGCCGAAGAATTCCCGCGCAAGCCCGACATCCTCACCGCGCTCGGCAACGTGCTCGATCTCTACGGTGAGCTCGGGCAGGCGCGCGAGGCCTTCGAGGTCGCGGTCGCGCTCGATCCCAACGGCGTGCTGCAGCACTACAACTTGGGCGCGGTGCTCGAGCGTCTCGGCGAGGAGGGCCGCGCCGAAGATTGCTATCGCCGCGCGCTCGAGCTCGACGAGAACGTGCCGTCGATGGTCGAGGCCAACGCGGCCCTCGGCGCGCTGCTGCGTCGGCAAGGTCGGCTCGAAGAGGCCGAGGCCGTCTACGACACCTACCTGCAAGAGGATCCGCTCGACGTCGAGATGCTGGTCGAGCACGGCATCTGCCTGTCGGATCTCGAGCGGCTGGAGGAGGCGATCGAGCGCTTCGAGTCGGCGCTCTCGCTCGAGCCTGATCACGGCAGCGCGCTCTACAACGAAGCGATCACGCTCTACCGGCTCGGTCGCTACGACGCCGCGCGCGAGACCATGGAGCGCGCCCACGCGGCCGACCGCGACAACCCGCTGACGCTCGCGGTGCTCGGCGCGTGGACGCTCGCCGATCCGCACGGCGATCTCGACGTCGCGCTGCGGCTGCTCTATCGCGCGCTCGATCTGGTGACCACGCTGCACGATCGCGGCGAGCTCGGGATCAGCTACGCGAGCTTGGTCGCCGAAGAGGTGTTCGAGTCGCTGTGGCAGCACGGCCGCCGCAGCGAGGCCCGCGAGGTCGCGCGCCTGGCCGGCCGCCGCGACTGGATCACCCCGCACATGTTCGAGACCATCAACCGCGCCGACCATGGCATCCCCGAGGTCAGCGCGGAGTCGTTTCGCGTGCGCGTGCGGGCCGAGGTCGATCAGAGCCACGCGGTCGACTCGAGCCGCCCGGACGACTGGCCCGAGGACGCGGGCGGCTACACCACCGACCTCACGGTGATCGCCAGCGACGAGGACGAAGCGCGCGAGCTGACCGCTCGCTACCTCGAGCAGCTCGAGCCCAGCGCCGAGATCCTGTTCGACATCCACGTGCTCAGCCGGGCCGAGAGCAGCGACGGCGGCGGTCGTGCGCGCGGCGTCGCGCGGGTCGAGGGCAGTCGGGCGTACTTCCGCAACGACAGCGGCAGCCGCAAAGCGGCCCGTTGAGACGTGGGCCACAAAAGTTTTCGGACGGGTCGATCTGGTCCGAGCTTCGCCGCGTACCGGCGCAGATGCAGCTCGCCTGGCGGACCCCCCTCTCCCTTGCGTTGATCTCCACCCTGTTGGCTCTCCCCGCTTGCAAAGGCGGCGACGGCAACGAGAACGGCGACGGTGAGACCGGTGGAGACGACACCATCTACAAGCGCCTCGGTGAGGAGATGGGGATCCAGGAAGCGGTGACCAGCCTCGTGGTCAATCGCATCGCCCCTGATCCTCGGATCAACGGCTACTTCCTCAACAGCGGGATCGACATCAGCGTGGTGGTCAACTGCCTGACGCTGCAGCTGAGCGCGGCGACCGGGGGCCCGCAGGAGTACCCGGGCGACTCCGGGTGCCGCGACATGAAGACCTCGCACGAGGGCCTCGGCATCTCCGACTCCGACTTCATGGATCTCGCCGGGCATGTGGTCGACGAGCTCACCGATCGCGGCGTGGCCCAGGCCGACATCGACGTGATCGTCGAGGTGCTGACCGGCATGTACGACGACATCGTCGAGGATCCGGACAACCACGCGACCGTCTACCAGCGCGTCGGTCGGGTGCCCGGCATCCAGGCTGCGGTCGCCGAGTTCTACACGATCATCTCGACCGACCCGGCGATCATGGGCTTCTTCACCGGCGTCGATCAGGCCCGGCTCGAGGCCTGCTTGACCCGCCAGCTGTGCTCGATCGACGGGCCTTGCGAGTACGGGTCCGAGTACATCGGCGTCGATGCGGCGTTCCCCGAGGGCTCGTCGCCGTGCCAGGACATGGTGACCTCGCACGACGGTCTAGCGATCACGATCGACGACTTCAACGCGCTGGTCGCCGACCTGACCACCGCGCTCGACAACGCCGGGGTCACGCCGGCCGATCGTGACGCGATCCTCGGCGTGCTCGGGCCGCTGTGCACCGAGATCGTCGAAGACACAGCCTCGTGCCAATGACCAGGCGCAGGCGAGCATTCGTCGGCGTCGGTGCGGCCGTGATCGCGCTCGGTCTGCTCGGCGGCTGGGCGTGGTCGAAGCGGTCGCGCGAGCTGCCGCCGCTCGAGACTGCGCTGCCCGAGTTCGAGGAGCGCGATCCCAACCTGCCACGCGCGCCCAGTCATGAGGCGTTCGGCGTGGCGATCGGTGAGGCGATGCTCGAGCCGCTGCTGGCCGAGCTGCGCTCGCGCGGGCTCGCGTGCGACGACACGGGCGTGCGCGCGAGCATCGAGAAGCTGCGCGAGCACAAGCGCAAGCAGCTGGCCGAGGCCGAGGATCCCGACGCGGTCACGGGCGCGTCGATCCTGCACAAGCGATCGAAGAAGGAACGCAACCCGCAGATCCGGCTGTCGTGCGAGCTCGACTCGCTGACCGAGCTCGAGCCCGACCGCCCGCGCGTGTCCGGTCGCGCGCTGTTCGTGTTCGACAGCCCGGAGCTGCCGCTGCGCCACGCCTCGCTGCGCCGCACCTACCAGACCAGCGAGGCCGCGATGCTCGACGTGCGCGAGACCGCGGCGCGGCTGCAGGGGATCTACGGCGAGCCGACCTCGACCCGCGGCAGCATCCCCGATCCCGGCGACGCCCCGCCCAAACCCGAGCCGATCCGCATGCAGTGGCGCTACGGCGATCTGCTGGTCGAGGTCTCGGCGACCAGCTTCGGCAAGATGGTCTCGGTCGACGAGCGCATCGAGGTCCCGTTCCCCGTGCGCCCCGACGCCCCGGTGATCGATTAAGAGTTGTTCTCGGAGCTGTCGGTCGGGCTCGGCGGCTGCGGTCGCGTCGGCACGAACGCGCCGCCCATCCCCGGACGCGCTTCGGGTGGCGGCGGACCACCCGGCACGGCCGGCAGCCCGTGCAAGGTCGCGAGCGGGATCCCGGGCGAGGTCGGTCGCTCCGAGTCCGCAGGCGGCTTGGGTTCGACCGGCGGCGGCGCGATCCCATACGCGGTGCTGGTGCGCGGCGGAGGCGAGCTCGGCTGACCGTCGAGCATCATGTTGGCGACCAGGCTCGCGGGGATCTCGGCCGGCGGCGGCTCGGCGGGCGCAGGCAGCTGCGGCACCTCGATGCCGGGCGGCAGCAGCCCATCGGGCATCGCCTTCGCGGCCACGTCTTTGTTCGCCTGTGCGGCTTCCTGGCTGACCGTGATCGTGGCCGCACCCGCACCCGCGCCCGCGCTCGCAGCCTCGGTTCGGACCTTGCGAAACCCGACCGCGAAGATCCCGATGCTGGTCACCACCGCGGCGAACACCATCGACGGCAGCTGCTCCGTGCCCACGACCCCAAACGTGGCCGGCATCGTCGCGAGCACGCCCGCCGCCATCCCGCGCGGCAGCGCCACGGCGACCAGCTTGCGCTCCTGTCGGTTGTAGGCCGGCTCGCGCACGACCAGCAGCGTCGCCGGGATCCGCGAGCCAAACAGCGTGAAGCCGACGATGACCCCGAGCAGCAACAAGCTCCACGGCGGCGCCAGCATCAGGCCGATGTACGTGAAGAAGCACGACTTGATGATGAACGCGAACTGCGTGTGGACCGTGACCACGGTGTCGTCGAGCTGCAGCGGTTTGTCGCCGAGCGAGAAGCCGACCATCTTCATCAAGGCCTCGGCGTTGCCGACCACGACCGAGAAGGTCAGCACGGCCATCGCCGCGTTGCCGCCGACGGTGTTGACCGTCACGGTCAAGAACAGCAGCGCGGCCAGGGTGATCGGGTAGGCGTACTGGCTGCCCGAGAGCCCGCGCAGCACGGGCATCCACGCCCAGCCGGCGATCATGCCGATCAGCAAGGCGAGCCCGAAGTTCTCGCCTAGCTCGATCATCGCGTCGGTGCCGCTCGCGTCGCCCGAGCGGATCAGGTTCATGAGCACGACCGCGACCACCACACACAGCGCGTCGGTCAGCGCCGACTCGAGCCCGACCAGGTTCGAGACCTTCGGCTCGACCTTGGCCACGGCCATCGACGGCATGATCACCAGCGAGCTCGAGCCGCCGAGGATCGCCCCGACCATCAGGCTGTGCAGAAACGTCCAGGAGTCGGGCAGCAGCCCGGTCAGCGCGCCCAGCTGCACGACGATCGCGACCGCAAGCATCGCGGCCAGAAAGGTCACCAGCGCCAGCGCGGTGGCCCGCGGCGCCTCCTTGACCAGATCGGCGATCACCAGCTGCCGACCGCCGTCGAACAGCACGATGATCAGCGTCAGCGTGGAGAACAGCGGCAGGATCGGATCGAGCACGGCCGGGTCGATGAACCCGGTCACCCGCAGCACCACGCCCGCGAGCACCAGCCAGACCACGTCGGGGATCTGCGTCTTGGCGAAGATCACCTCGCCGAGCGCCCCGAGCAGGAACAGCGCGCCGATCATCACGAGGTAGCGACCGGTCGGATCGACCTCGCACCCGACCGTGGTGGCCACGATCAGCAGCACGGGGAGGAAGCGTCGAACGAGGCGAGCGTCGAGCCGGCGATCCATGAGCGTCTCGCACACTATCAGCCTCGTGGCTCGCCCTCCACGGCACTCGGTGCGGTATTAGTACCCCGCCGCAGTGATTTTGATGGTTCGAGGCTTGTCCCTCACGCCCCTGGCTTTGTCGCTCGTCAGTCGAGTGTGCCCGACACACTCCCTCCTCGCTTCGCGCCACGGACGCGAGGCCCGGCGCCTCAAACCATCAAAATCACTGCGACGGCGTACTAGCAGGCCAGGTGACAATCACGGTCCGAACGGCGATGCTTCGCCCGTGCCTGCACGCCAGGGCCGGACGCTCGCGATCGTGATCGGCCTCGCGATTGCTGGCTCGTCATCGCTCGCGTCGCGGGTGCATGCGGCTCCACCCGACGCAGCCGCACCCGCCGACGAGCTGGTGCCGCCGAAGGCCAAGAACAGCGTCACCGTGCGCTATCCCGACGCGCTGCTCGAGCGCGCCGAGCCCCCGGCCGGGACCGTGATCGTGCAGTACGTGGTCGGGGTCGACGGCAAGACCAAGGAGCTCGAGCTGCTGCAGTCGGTCGATCCGGCGCTCGATCAGATCGCTCTCGATGCCGTGGGGCGACTCGAGTTCGAGCCGGCCAGCTACAAGGGTGAGCCTGTCGAGGTCGTGCTGTCGATCGCGATCGAGCTCGGCCCGCCGACGCCGATCGAACCCGAACCCGATCCCGACGAGACCCCGGACGCGATCGACAACGGCGACGGCACCGAGCAACCGGGGATCGAGCCGCCGGTCACCATTCGCGGTCGCGTGCGCGAGGCTGGGCAGCGCATGCCGGTCGAGGGCGCGTCGGTGCTCGCCGTCCCGGCCCCCGAGGGTTGGCCGCGCGGCGAGGTCCGAGGCAAGCGCTACGAAGCGCCGAGCGAGCCCGCCTGGCAGGTCGAGACCAAGACCGACGCGCAGGGCCGCTTCGAGCTGCGCGGCGTCCCGCCCGGACGCGTGCGCATCGTCGTGCTCTCGACCACGCACGAGCGGCTCGACTACATCGAAGAGCTCGCGCCCGACTCGATCCTCGAGCTCGAGTACTTCGACCGCCGCCTGTCCAGCAACCCGTACCGCACCGAGGTCTCGGTCGACCGCGAGCTGCCCGAGGTCACGCGCCGCACGATCACGCCCGAGGAGATCAACCTGCTGCCGGGCACCCAGGGCGACGCGCTCAAGAGCATCCAGAATTTCCCCGGCGTCGCGCGGCCGCCCTTTGGTGCCGGCTTGCTGGTCGTGCGCGGCTCGGCCCCGAGCGACACCAAGACCTATCTCGGCTACCACGAGATCCCCCAGCTGTTTCACTTCGGCGCGATCACGTCGGTGTTCAACTCCGACATCCTCGCGCAGATCGACTTCATCCCCGGCAACTTCGACAGCCGCTTCGGCAACGCGATCGGCGGCATCATCAACGTGCAGCCGCGCAAGGGTCGACGCGACGGCTACCACGGCTACCTCGACGCCGATCTGTTCGACGCCGGTCTGCTCGTCGAGGGCCCGGTCGGCGAGGGCAGCTTCGCGGTCTCGGCTCGGCGCAGCTACATCGACGGCCTGCTGGTCGCGGTGATCCCCGACGACGCCGGCATCGACTTCAACGTCGCGCCGCGCTACTGGGACTACCAGGGTCTGTTCGACTATCCGATCGGCGAGGGCAACCTCTCGATCCGCACCTTCGGATCGGACGATCAGCTCGCGGTCGTCAACCCCGACGTCAACGACACCGAGCCCGACGCCAACGACGGCTTCCGCACGCAGATCGCCTTTCACCGCGTCGACGTGGTCTGGGAGGCCGAGCACGGGCCGTGGAGCGTGCTGTTCACCCCGTCCTACAAGCACGAGCTGCTCTCGGGCGTCGGCGGCGACATCTTCTCGTTCCGAGTCACCCGCGATCAGTTCAGCTTCCGCGGCGAGCTCGGCTATCGCATGAGCAAGCGCGCCGCGCTGCGGGTCGGCACCGAGGTCTCGGCCGGCGAGTACGTGCTCGAGGCTCGCGCGCCCGGCTTCCCGCAAGGTGGCGTCGGCGATGTCGGTGGCTTCAACGTCGCCGATCTCGGCGGACCGTTCGCCGCGCTCGCGCTCTATGCCACCGCGACCATCGCCGCGAGCGATCGCTTCGTCCTCTATCCCGGCCTGCGCTTCACCTACAACGGCGTGGTCCTGAACCGCGCCGGCCTCGATCCGCGCGTGCGCTTCGCCTGGATGATCAGCAAGGACACCACGCTCAAGGGCGGCGTCGGCTTGTTCTCGCAGTACCCCGACGTATTCGAGCTCAACGAGGTGTGGGGCAACCCCAACATCAACCTCGAGAAGTCGGTCCACAACAGCCTCGGGGTCGCGCACGTGTTCTCGAGCATCGACCTGCTGGTCGAGGCCACGCTGTTTTACAAGTACGTCTACTCGCTCGCGGTCGCGACCGACGTCTTGCTGATCAACACGGGCTCGGGTGCCGCGATCGTGCCCGAGCGCTTCGACAACGCCGGCTTCGGCCACGTCGGCGGGCTCGAGCTGCTGGTCCGCAAGGATCTGACCAAGAACTTGTTCGGCTGGGTCAGCTACACGTACAGCCGCGCCTTCTATGACTTCGACGACGGCGAGGGGCTGATCCGCTTCGACTTCGATCAGCCGCACATCCTCACGGCCGTCGCGGTCTACAAGCTCCCGCGCGGCTGGAGCATCGGCGGGCGCTTTCGGCTGGTCAGCGGTAACCCCTACACGCCCTTCGCCAACGGCATCTTCGACGCCTCCGACGGCGGCCACTTCGCCCTGCCAGGCGGCCGCAACTCGGCTCGGCACCCAGCCTTCCATCAGCTCGATCTGCGCGTCGACAAGAAGTGGACGTGGCGCTACGTCGCGCTCAACGCCTACGTCGACATTCAGAACATCTACAATCGCCGCAATGTCGAGGGTCTGATCTACAGCTACGACTTCACGCAGTACAACGTGATCGCCGGCTTGCCGATCCTGCCCTCGGTCGGGATGAAGTTCGAGTGGTAGAGTCGCGCTCGCGATGAGCGGCGACCAAGTGATCCACGGCGCGTGTCTGTGCGGGGCGATCCGCTTCGAGATTCCGGCCACCCGCTTTTGTGCACACTGCCACTGCTCGATGTGCCGTCGCGCCCACATGGCGCCGCTGGTCACCTGGTCGGGCGTGCCTGACGGACAGCTGAAGATCACCGCCGGCGAGGCGCTGCTGACCCACTACGCGTCCTCGGCCGAGGCCACGCGCAGCTTCTGCTCGATCTGTGGCTCGCAGCTGTTCTATGCGTCCACGCGCTGGCCGGGCGTGACCAGCATCGCAACCCCGAGCTTGTGCGAGGGCCCCGACACGCTGCCGACCGCTCACGTGTTCTACAGCGATCGCGTCGAGTGGCTCGCCTGCGCGGACGATCTGAAAAAGTGCGGCGGCCCGTCCGGCGTCGAGCCGCTGTGACTCAGGCTTTCGCGTTCTTGCTCAGCACCGTGTAGATCAGCGCCGAGTCGGCGATGCCGATGCCCATGCAGAACGCGACCAGCAGCGCCCAACCGGCGCCGGTCAGCTCGGCCTTCTCCTGCGGATCGAACTCGCCCGAGCGCAGCTGATCCATCAGCGAGCAGGTGCCCTCTCGGGTCACCAGCGCGGCCTGGCCCGTGAGCGGATCGGTGCGGGCGAAGTCGCGGACCGTCTCGGTGCACGGGAAGAAGTCGATGTGCGCGTTGGCGCAGAGGAAGAACATCAGGCCGGTGGTCACGATGAACGAGACCAGGGCAATGATCGCGGCTTTTTGCTTGGTCATCTCTCGAGCTCAATCGGGTGTGAGCGTGGGGGCCGGCAGCGGCTGCTCGAACCAACCGCGAGCCTCGAGCACGCGGTCCACGTAGGCCTGCGTACGCTCGGGCATTGGCTCGCCAGACGCAACCCAGCCCGCGACGATCCCCGATCCGCGGTTGTAGGCGGCGAGCGCCAGGCTCACGTCGCCGTCGAAGCGCTCGAGCAGGCGGGACAGCAGGAGCGTGCCCGCGTGAATGTTGAAGTCGGGGTCGTAGGGCGCTCGCTTGCGACCGAGCCGCTCGGCCATCGCCTTGGCCGTGTTTGGCATCAACTGCATCAAGCCCGCCGAGCCGCCGGGCCCCTTCGCGCGCGGGTCGAATTTGCTCTCCACCCAGATCACCCCGTTGACGAGCGCAGGCTCGACCCCGTGCGCGACCGCGGCCGCGGTCACGATGTCCTGGACCGCGACGATCGACTTCAGCATGTCGTCGTCGAAGGGCGGCGGCTCTGCGGGCGGGGCGACCGGCTCCATCGCGGTCGCGCTGATCTCCACCAGCGGCACCGGCTCGGGGCTCGGCGCGGGCA
Source organism: Enhygromyxa sp. (assembly GCA_035538075.1). Classification (GTDB taxonomy): domain Bacteria; phylum Myxococcota_A; class Polyangia; order Nannocystales; family Nannocystaceae; genus Plesiocystis. Next base: position 1,498 of record DATLLB010000362.1, on the reverse strand, counting down.
CGGGCTCGGGCGGAGCTTCGGCGAGCGGCGTCGCGGTTGCGGGCGTGCTCGCTCGCGCTGCGCAGGCGACCGCGATCAGCAGTGAGCCTGCGAGGCTCACGCGAGCCGTTCGACTTCGCATGCGCACCATGGTCGACGATCGTTCGTCTCGGCGTGTCGAGGTGTCAAGGTCTATCATCCGCGCCGATGATCGCGTCGCGAGCACCACACATTGGTCTCGTCATCGTCACCGTCGTGACGCTGACCGCCTGCAGCAAGAAGAGTGAAAACCACGTGAGCCACGAACCGGAGCATCACGATCACCAGGGTCACCACGGCCATCATGGTCATCACGATCACGGTCATGGCGATGCCATGAACGAGCACGGCTACAAGGGTCATCGCTTCGATGATCCCGAGCAGTGGACGCAGCAGTTCGAGTCAGCCGAGCGCAGCGCTTGGCAAAAGCCCGATGAAGTCGTCGCCAGCCTCGCGCTCGCTCCCGACGCTGTGATCGCGGATCTCGGCGCAGGCACGGGCTACTTCGCGGTGCGCTTCGCCGCCGCTGCGCCGCAAGGCAAGGTCTATGCGGTCGACATCGAGCCCAACATGGTCGCGTGGCTGGCCCAGCGCGCGCAGAAAGACGGGCTCGCCAACCTCGAGGCCGTGCAGGCCGAGGCCGACGATCCGCGCCTGCCGGGTCCGGTCGACGTCGTGTTCATGTGCAACGTCTTCCACCACCTCGGCGACGCCAAGGCCTACTTCGAGGCCGTCGCCGGCAAGCTCGAGCCGGGTGGTCGCGTGGTGATCGTCGACTTTCGCAAGGACAACCCCGAGGACGCTCCGGGCCCGCCGCCGCAGATGCGGATGGAGCCGAAGCAGATCGTCGAGATCATGCAGGCGGCCGGCTATCGCCTGAGCCGCGAAGATCACGAGCTGCTGCCATTCCAGTACGTGCTGGAATTCCAATTGGCTACTCGATAGCCGCGACCGCCGAGCGCAGCTGCTCGCGGACCTCGTCGCTCCAGCCGTTGGTGACCGCGCTGATCCGGCCCGCGCGGTCGAGCACGAACATGGTCGGGAAGGTCGCGACCGAGAGCTTGGCCGCGAGCGCCCCCGCGGGATCCCACGCAGGCGTGAAGTCGTGCGGCAACCCGACCAGCGCGCCGTCGTCCGGATCGGCGACCACCACGATGACCGCGAGCTCGGGGTGGGCTGCGAGCAGCTCGGCATAGAGCGCGTGGGCCTCGGCGAAGCCGGGCTCCCAACTGGCTGAGATCTCCAGCAGCACCGGGCGCCCGCGCAGGCTCGACAGCTGGATCGCGCCGCCGCCCGCGACGGTGATCGTCGCCTCGAGCTCGTCTCCGGCCGCACGATTGGCCGGCTCGCTGGGGACCAGCGGATCGCTCGCAGGCTCGTCGACGTCGCTCCCGTCCGTCGCTTCGTCGGGCGTGGTCGTGGGCGCGCTCGGACAGCCGGCCACGCACATCAGCGTGCAGAGCAACACGAGATTCGTTCG
>DATLLB010000361.1:0-8929 GCA_035538075.1 Enhygromyxa sp. | reverse complement strand
GTCGAGTGGGGCCTGGCCGTCGAGTGTGCCCCCGCTGCGGAGCTCGACCAGCGCTTCGAGATTCTGCTCGAGCGCATCGCTCGGATGCCGATCAATCAGCTGGTGATGATGAAGCTGCTCGTCAACCAGACCCTCGGCGCCGCCGGCCTGCAGGCCACGCAGATTCTCGGCACCGTGTTCGACGGGATCACGCGGCACACCAAGGAGGGGTATGGGTTTCAGCGGCGCGCGGAGGAGGTCGGGTTCAAGCAGGCGGTGCGCGAGCGTGACGAGCCGTTCGGCGACTTTGGCGGGAGCACCTTCAAGGGCTGAGGCGCGGGGCGAAAGTTTGAAAGTCTTCGCGGCAGCGGTCATCGATGTGTGCGCCGTGGAGCGACCAACACACCTCGCCTATTCGCGGCGACGCCTACGAGTTGATGACGGTCGGCCACGACGGAGAGCGCGGCACTGCGGAAGATCAGATTCGCGCGTCCGACTGGGCTCATACGGGGCCCTGCCGCGTCCCGTGGAGTCACTCGTGGTGCGGCTTCTGACGCTCGCCCGCTTGCGTCCGCGCGCGCTCAGCCGGATGCTGGATTGGTGACCGGTACCCCCGCTCGGCTCCCGCTCGTGTTCATCCTGATCGCGCCGCTCTGCGGCTGCCAACCTTCGACCTCGAAGCCCGAAGCGAACGCGTCGGCGACGAAGGCGAAGGCGAACACGAGCGAGACTCCGAAAGAGCCGAGCGAAGCGAAGCCGCAGCCGGTCGAAGCCGAGCCGAAGCCGATCGAAGCAGAGCCTGCCCCCGAGCCCGCGCCGATCCTCTATTTCGTCGACCAGCAGCTCTGGCAGATCGATCTCGACGGCACCGACGCGCGCGCGCTCGGCCTCGCGGTCCCGCTCGAATACCCGGCGACCGCCGACGCGGTGTTCATGCCCGAGGGCACGCCGGCCGCGTCGCCGGACGGACGCTGGCTGGCCTACACCGACGAGGTCGATCTGTGGGTCGCCGAGCTCGGCCCGCAGCCGACGACGCCGCGACAGATCACCAAGATGCCTGCGCTGCGCGACGACTACATCGCGGCCGCGAATATCTCGTTCTCGCCATGGTCGCCCGACAGCTCGACGCTGATCGTCACGCTCGAGGAGCCGAGCTACATGGACGACGGACCGCAGCCGCTGCCCAAGGAATACAGCTACGGCCAGCAGATCCTCCGCACCGATGCGCTCGCGCTGGTCCACGCCCCGCATCTCCCAGCCGAGTCGGGGTGGAGGCCGGACTCGCGCTCGGTCATCCACGCGAACGATGACGGCTCGATCGTCGAAGTGCCGCTCGAGCCGGGCCCCGAGAAGCAGCTGCGTGCGATCGCGGGCAAAGTCTCGCAGCTGCACGTCAACGGCGATTGGCTCGCGTGGGTCGGCGGTGACGATCCATTTCAGGCCTTCGTCACGCCGATCGCCGGTGGCGAGCCCAAGCCGATGTCTCCGCAGGGCGGCTGGGCGGAGATCCAGTGGCCCGTGCCCGCGCCCGATGGCGGCCACCTCGTGTTCGTGCGCCAGCCCGAGGCCAACCGTCGCATGCATCAGATCAGCGCGGGCGCGGACGAGTCAAGCCTCGTCACCGTGCCCACGCCCGTTCACGGCGCGGACTGGCGGTGGCTCGACGCGAGCCGGCTGATCGCGGTGACCAAGGAGGGCCTGGTCACGCTCGATCTCGCGGGCAAGGTGACCGTCCTCGATGCCGCGGCGACCTGGCTCCCGCGCCGCTGATCGGGCGCTAGCGAAGACGTCGAAGGAAGCGCCCCAGCCTGCTCGGCCTGGGCTCGAACGGTTCGCTGGCCCACGCGACCCAGCGGGGGATCGCAGCGATGGCCTCGCTCAGGCTTCCCCGAAACTCCTCGTCTTCGTAACCCTCACCGCCGCGCCACTCCTCGACGTAGATCGAGTACAGACCTCCCTGGACCTCCGCGTGGGTGCGAAAGTAGACGTAGCGAGCCGTGGCCACGGGGGCGAGCTGCCACTGCTCGCCATGCTCGCCTGCGTAGGCCCACTTGCCGTGGGGCTCGAAGCCCGAGTGTTCCAGCAGCGCACGGAGCTCGTCAGGGACCGGCACGCGACATGATAACGACTCCGGGAGCTGCCGAGATGAAGTACTTCGTGCTCACATACACGGTGATCGACGACTACATCGAGCGACGTCGCGAGCACCGAGCCGCGCACCTCGAGTTCGCGCGTGCGGCCGCGGAGCGCGGCGAGCTGCGGCTCGGAGGTGCTCTCGCCGATCCCCCCGACGCGGCCGTGCTCGTGTTTCGCGGCCCCGATCGCAGCGTCGCCGAATCGTTCGCGCGAGCGGACCCGTACGTCGAGCACGGTCTGGTCTCGAGCTGGTCGGTGCGCGAGTGGACGGTCGTGATCGGGGCCGACTACGCCGTTCAATCCGAGTAGCGTGCCGCCAGTTCGCGGTGGAGCGCCGCAAAGTCGGCTCCCATGCGCGCGGCCGAGAAGCTATCCCGCAGCAACCCCACGGCATCCTTCGACATCGCGAGCAGCGTCTCCGGCCGCTCCGCGAGCTCGTGGATGGCCTTGATCACCCCGACCGGCCCGAGCGTCGGATCGACCCGCGCCCCGATCTCGCGCCCGCGCGTGCTTGCGATCGCGAACAGCTCGCGAACCGGCGCCCGATCGAGCGCGACCGTGACGAGCCCCTCGCGCAAGCCTTCGAGCAGCACCAGCGGCAGATCCGATCGCCGGTGGATCTTGTCGGCGACGAACAGCTGGATCGCGCAGCGCCGCAGCAGCGCGCGCATGTCCTCGACCTCGCCGAAGATCTCCACGCGCCCGGCCCCGATCGCCCCGGCGAGCTCGCGACCGAGCCGCGCCCGCTCGTCATGCTCGACGATCTGATCGGGCCGACACGCGATGATCAGCTTCCATCCGCGCAGCGCCGGCTCCGACAAGGTCCTGGCGATCTCGATCAGCCGATCGCCCGCGCCAGCATCGAGCTCGCCGGTGTAGACGATCGCGCGGCGACGCTCGAGCGCGGCCGGGTGCTCGATCGCGCGGGCGAGCTCGGCGGCGATGCCCGGATGAATTCGGTGGATGCGACGAGGCGAGACCCCGGCGCCGATCAAGCGCTCGCGCGTGTCGTCGGAGAGCGCGACCACGGCGTCGAGGTTCTCGAGCATGTGCGCGCAGGTCTCGAGCCCGGTCGCGCAGGTCAGGGTCTGCACGACCGGAGCCGGGCGGTGGTGGCCATGCTGACGGCCGCGCAGCACCGACGCGCCGACGCTCAACCACGAGCGCAGCCCCGCGGCGGTGCGGAGCGTGAGGCTGGTGCTGCTCGCGAGCGGCTCGGGCGTGGCGACCAGGCCCGCAGCGATGCGCTCGGTCAGCGGCCCGATCCCGAAGAACAGGTGCACGGGCTGTCGCCGACGCTCGCGGGACAGCAGCGCCGCCCCGATCGCGGCGCGCTCGAGCAGCTCCGCCCCCCTCTGCGTGGGCAGCTGCGGGACTCGCAGCAGCGCATCGCCGAGGCTGCGCGGACGCAGCGGTCGGCGATGATCCCCGAAGTAGTCGACCGGCTCGGGCGGCAGCGCCGGGATCAGCTCGCGCAGCAGCGCAGCACCGGCATCGATCACCGGCTCCACGATCGGTCGTGAAACCAACAGCCAGCGCGTGTCTTGGCCTCGCATGGGTGGCCGGGCAGGGTAGTGCGAGCAGAGCCGGCAGGGAAGGGCATTTTGCGGGTTGTGCGCAGATGCGCGAAGCATCCCCGTCGGCGTGCAAACGGACCGGCGCCCGCCGGCCGATCCCGCGGGCAGTTTGACGCGGCCCGAGGCGCTCCCTATCGTTCGCCCCGCGGGCCCATAGCTCAGTCGGTTAGAGCAGCCGGCTCATAACCGGTCGGTCCCAGGTTCAAGCCCTGGTGGGCCTACTCCCCGTACCTCACGCGCGGTCGTCCGCTGACGCCCGTGTGCACGTCCGGGCACCCTCCGAAAGGCACACGAAACAGGATGAAGGATCAGATCGAGGCGCTCCATCGCTTGCAGACGCAGGACCGTCGGATGGTGTCGATCGAGCGCAAGCTCGCGGCGCTGCCCCGGCGCAAGCAGGAGATGGAGCGCGACCTCGGCAAGCTCGAGGCGATGCTCCACTCCGAGCTCGACAAGCTCGGCGAGAGCCGCTCGTTCCGCTTGGACCAGGAGCGGCAGCTCGAGGACGAGCGCGAGCAGATCCGCGGGAGCAAGGCTCGCATCGGCCAGGTCAAGACGCCGCGGGAGCTGAGCGCGGCGCAGCGCGAGCTCGAGTCGACGCAGCGCCTGGCCAAGAGCCGCGAGGGCGAGCTGGTTCGCATCGACGATGCGATCGTCGAGGCCGAGGGTCGCATCAAGGCGATGGAGGGCGGGCTCACCGATCTCCGCGCCAGCTTTGCGGTCGAGCGTGCGCGCCTCGACGAGCTCGAGACCAAGCTCGAGCGCAGCTACAAGAAGACCCGCAAGGCTCGCAAGGGCCTGACCGAGTCGATCGAAAAAGGCCTGCTCGCTCGCTACGAGCGGATCCGCAAGCGGGTCGGCGGGATTGGGTTCGTCGCGGTTCGCGATCGTCGCTGTTCGGCCTGCAAGATGGCCGTGGCCCACCAGACGTACGTGTCACTGCGCAATGCCGAGTTGATCGCCGTGTGCGAGAGCTGCGGGCGCCTGCTCTACTGGGGCGGGCTCTTCCCCGACGAGAACAAGCCGACTGAGCCAAAGGCCAAAGAGGCCCCAGACCAGCCCCCCCAAGAGGATTGAGGGGTTGAGGCGTGCTCCCGAAAATCGCGAAGCGATTTTTGGGAGTGTGTTTCGGCGCATCGCCGAAAAGCACTAAAGTAATCCGGTGGGCGAGGGCCTTCACAGCCATGAGCCGGCGGTGCGTGCCAGTTATCTGCGCGCGTTGTTGTCGGCCTGTGACGAGTTCGGTCCGCCTGCGGCGGAGATCCGCGAGCGGCTGGGCGACGTCCACCAGACGCGGATCGAGTGCTCGGGCCCGCTCGCGTGGCTGCCGATCGAGACCGACCTCGCGCTGCAGCGCTCGCTCGACGCGGTGCTCGGCGTCGAGCGGACCCGCGAGTTTCTGCTCGCGAACCTGCGCGAGCTACTGGCCGCGTCGCTCGTGCAGAACTTGGTCGCGACGGCGGTCGGTCTGTTCGGGCTCGATCCCGGATCGTTCGCGCGGATGCTGCCGCACGCGTGGGGGCTGCTCTATCGCGACGCCGGTCGCTGGAGCGTGGTCCGGCGCGAGCTGATGCCGCTCGCGTCGTCGCAGCGCGATCGCTACTGGCGGGAGGTCGAGCTGCGCCTGGGCGAGCTGCCCAGCGCGTGCGCCGGTGAAGAGGCGTGGTTGACCGCGGTTGCGACCGTGCACCACGCGCTGCTGGTCCTGTGCGGCCGCGAGGGCGAGGTCGAGCTGTGCGAGCGCAAGCTCGAAGCGCCGGCCGAGGTCGTGTTTCGCCTCGCCTGGAAGGCGTCCTCCGGTCCCCTTCGGGCCCGATGAGCGATACTCTTGCTGCGATGTGTCGGATCTTCGGATTCCGCTCGGTGATGCAGAGCCAGGTGCACCGCAGCCTGGTCAGCGCCGACAACGCCCTGATGCAGCAGAGCGAGCGGAACCCCGACGGCTGGGGCGTCGCGTACTACATCGGCGGCGCGCCGCATGTGGTGAAGAGCGTGTCCACGGCGGTGTCCGACGAGATGTTTCGGCGCGTGTCCGGAGTCGTGACCAGCGAGACCGTGCTCGCGCACGTCCGCAAGGCCACACAGGGTCAGCTCAACATCCTCGATACCCACCCGTTTCAGTACGGCCGCTGGGTGATGGTCCACAACGGCAACATCGCCAACTTTCCAGAGCTCAAAGACGAGCTGCGCGAGCGCGTGCCCAAGGTGCTGCGGCGCTTCATCCTCGGGCACACCGACAGCGAGCTGCTGTTCTATCTGATCTTGGGTCGCATGGCCGAGCGCTGCGAGCTCGAGCGCCACGGCTATCCGCTGCGCGATCTCGCTGCGGCCGCGCGCGAGGCCATCGACATCGTCTGCGAGCTCGCGGGTGACATCTGTACGGACGATGCCGCGGATCCGCAGAGCAATTTTCTGACGTTCGTGATCACCAACGGTCAGACCATGCTCGCGCACCAGGGCGGCAAGGTGCTGCACTGCTCGACCCACAAGCGCCACTGCCCCGAGCGCGACAGCTGTCCGTACTGGGCAGCGGAGTGCGAGCGCAAGGTCGAGGGCGGGTTCGTCAGCCACCTGGTGTTCTCGAGCGAGCCGCTGCTCGGCGACAACGTCTGGGAGCCGATGCGGATCGGCGAGATGATCGGCGTGGACTGGCGCATGCAGATGGAGCGCTATCTGCCGGGCGCCTCGCCGTCGAGCTCGCTTCCGGTGGTCTGACATGCCGACTTTCTCGCCGAGTGCTGCGCTGCGTGATCGCGTGCTGGCGATCGACGTGATCGAGCAGGACGGCGGCGAGGCCCACGTGCTGCCGAGCACCAGCGCGGTGCTGGGCTTGCAGGTGCACGGCCGCGTGCGTGCGGGCGAGGGGCTGCTGTCGACTGCGGGCGTGACCGGCATTCAGGGTGGGGCGCGGCGCTATGGCTATGAGGGGCCGACCGTGTCGCTGCTGGTGCGCTTCACTCCGCAGGGCGCGAGCTGTCTGGGCGTGCCTGCGTCGGCGCTGGCCGATCGCAGCGTCGCGCTCGCGGATCTGGTGACGCCGGCGCGCGCTAGCGAGGTCAGCGAGCGCATGTGCGAGGCCGGCGATGCGGCGGCGCGCGTGCAGGTGGTGGAGCGCTTGCTGCTCGGGCTCGAGTGGCGCCCGGATCCGCTGATCGAGCGCGCGCTGGTGCTGCTCGGCGCCGGGCCGCACGAGCGCTCGCTCGTGGCCGAGGTCGCGCGAACGCTGGCGATCAGCGAGCGGCAGCTCGAGCGTCGATTCCTGGCCCGCGTCGGCATCACGCCCAAGCGCTTCGCGAGCCTGCGCCGCTTCGAGCAGGCGGTCGCGCTCGCGCGCGCGAGCGAGTCGCTGACCGAGACCGCGCTAGCGGTCGGGTACTACGATCAGTCGCACTTCATCCGCGACTTTCGACGCTTCGCCGGGGCGACGCCGGGCGAGCTGCTTGGGCGCTGACTGACGTTCTGCAAGCTCAGGCGTCCGGTCGTGGACGAGGTCCCCATCATGGGTAACCTCAAGGACGTGCTCGCCCGATCTGTCGCCGGAGGAAGCTCCGCTCGTCCAGGCGCCAGAGATCTACAAGCTCGTTCCGACGGGTCCCAGCGCGCCGAACTGCTCTACAGTCCGGTGCAGAAGGGTAGACGCACGAGAGGCCAGCCTGACAGTCGCCATGGTGAGCCTGCTCGCAATGAGCAGCGCGCCAGCCACGATCTCGGGGGCGAAGAGGATCAGTAAAATCACCAAAATGGCCAGAGCCAATAGCGCAAGATAGACAGGCTTTTCGAGTAGCTGCTCGCTCCGCGCTTTCGAGCTGGCCCGTAGCTGCCGAATGAACAACTCGACCACGCGCCGGCCAAGTCGCTCGATTTCCTTGTCAATCTCGAAATCGGCGCGGTACTGAATGAGCCCCTCTTCCCGCAGCTCGAAGTCACATGAAAAACGAGTGCTGCCAACGGCAAACGAGGCATTGCCTTTTGGCGACATTCCGTTCAACATGCCGCCGGGCACCAGCCACTGCGCGTAGCTGTCCATTTGGTCCTGGACGCGGCGCGGTGCTCGGGCGATTGTCGCTGCCGATTTGATCTCCCAGAATTGCCCATATTTGAGCGGAGGACGGTCCAGGGTCGAGAGATCGGGCCTCCGCTTGGCAACGTCTGGCAGCGGAACACCAAGCTGCTCCCCACCAGCCGCAGCCAGCCTGCCGAGAGTCACGTCGGGAACCACCGCGGGATTGAGAACGACCAATTTCGCAGTGATCATCAGGTGAGCGACGATGCCAGTCAAGTAGACCTTGGGTATGTCGACATAGGCCGCATTTGCGGAGGGCACCAAGACGTCGTAGATCGTGGCGCCGACGCTCTGCACTTGCTCGAGTACGGCGGACACGGCAGCGTTGGCTCGCTCTTGACTGAGGATCTGCGAGGCGATCGCTTGCAGCTGCCTCACGATCGGCTCATGAGCGGGATCACTCGGTGCGCCCTGAGCCCTGGCGGGCGCGACCGAGCCCGCCAGCCCCCGTTTGTCGAGCCCTTTGGAGTCGATCCCGCGATTGCCTATCGGCGTGCCGTAATTAGACATGGCGCTACAACTCATCAAGGCGTCGGCAGCACGGACTCCATGCCGTTGACCCGCACCATGGTCTCGATCTCGGGATCGTCGAGGATCCCCTTGCTCAGCAAAGCTTTGCGACGCTCGAGGTCCACCTCGGCCTTGAGCACATCGAGGTAGCGGTGCGCTCGCTTGAAGGTCTCGAGCGCCGACTCGGTGCCAGTGAAGAGGTTCAGCACCACGCTGTTGGTGTCGACGACCACGAATCGCTGATTCTGCTTGCGCAGCAGATACTCGTGATAGTAATCGCGGAGGATCGGACGCGCCTCAGCGGGGACGAGGTCCCAGGGCACGCCCGTCGCTCGCCAGTCCTGCGCGGCGTCATCGAGGCCGAGGATCTCGCCAACCAGGCTACGCAGGCCAGGCAGCGTCCAGAACATGTCGGCGACGACTGCGGCGGAAAAGAGCTTGCGCTCCTCGTCCGAGCCAGGCGTGGGCAACGGATTGTTACGTTCGATCTCGAGCAATTCGGGATCGGCGAGCTGAGGCGGGGTCACCTGGAATTCACCGATGCTGCCGATGCCCGGCAGCATGTTTCGCACGGTGATCGCAAACGCCCCATTGGTCGTGATGACCTCCGTATTGCGATTGTGCTCGGCGCTCGTCACCGGTTTTCGGTTGCCCAGGGCATCGA
>DATLLB010000360.1:0-28495 GCA_035538075.1 Enhygromyxa sp. | reverse complement strand
CGTCGCGCTCCGATCGATAGCGGGCCAGCGCAGCTTGGCCCTGGCGCGCGAGCGTCAGCTCGTCGTCCTCGACCTCGAGCTGCTCGCGCAGCGAGTCGATCGCAGCCTCGAACACCGCTCGCTCGTGCGCGAGCTCGAGGTGCTCCGCTTCGTAGCGGGCGATGAATTCCTGCTCCTCGGCCGCGAGCGACTCACCGATCGCTTCACGCTCGATCAGCGCCTCCCAGCGGTCACGCTCGACGTCGTGCTGGCTCATGGGCGCCCTCGCTTGACGGAGGCGATCAGCTCGTGCTTGCGGATCGCCTGTCGGACTTGTTTTCGGGCCATGCGAAGCCGGTCCTTCACGGTGTTGGGGGACACGCCGGTCTGCTCGGCGATCTCGTCGACCGAGTGGCCCAGCACGTGGCGCAGGACCAGCGCTTTGTGGCGATCGTCGGAGAGCTCGAGCAGGTAGCGCTCGACCTCGCCGCCGGGGATCGTCTCGGACAGGTTCTGCTCGGGGACGGTCGCGCTCACGTCGTCGGGGTTGACCGCCAGGTCGATCGGCGCGACCACCCGCGCTTGCCTTCGTTGCAGGCGCAAGGTCGTGCGCACCGTGATGCGCTCGCACCAGCCCGCGAGCGAGCCGTCACCCCGGTAGTTGGGGGCCGAGCGCAGGATCTCCACCATCGCGCTCTGGGCCGCATCGTCGGCGTCGGCCTTGCTGCGGGTCAGCACCCGCGCCCGCGCCCGCACCAGCGCGATGATCCGACGAACGAGCTCGGCCTCGGCCTTGGGTTCGTGGGCCGCCACGGCCCGCATCAGCTCGATCTCGTCCATCCGATCGAAACGCTCGATCGTGCGCTCCCGAGGCGTGGCCGACTCGGTGGCAGGGCTGGGCACGAGCTGAGGTCGCAGCGCCCCGATCGATGCCGCACCGCAGCCGCGGTCTTCTGCTGGTGACAGCACGTCCGTCATGTCGCAGTGGGATCGACCCGCGTTTACGGGCGGTACAATTTCAGTCTACCAGCCCGGACCGGCGTGCGGCGCGTGAAGCGGCCGTAAACCCGAGCAAAAGCCCACATCAAGACAGCTGCATTCGACGCGCGAGCGTGGGATGCCAAGGGCGATGCAAGTCCAACCCAAGCTCGGCGCCGCCGCGGCGCTCGGTCGCATGGGGATCGTGGTCGCCCTGCTGAGCCTGGGCTGTGCCGGGCGATCGGGCAGCGAGGCCGAGCCGCAGCCGCAGCCGCGCGAACAACCCTCGGCCCACGCCTCGCCGCTCGACGCCGAGCTCGAGCGTCGCTGGGCCGAGCGGGGGATCGAGCCGAGCCCGCTGGCGAGCGACGCCGAGTTCCTGCGCCGCGCGAGCTTGGATCTGATCGGCCGAGTCCCGACGCGGGCCGAGGTCGAGGCGTTCCTGGCCGACGCGAGCTCCGACAAGCGCAGCAAGACGATCGACGCGCTGCTGTCGAGTGACGAGTTCGCGGCGCACTGGGCCGGCATCTGGGTCGACGCGCTGCTGCCCAGCGACGCTCGCGTGCGACGGATCGCCGGCGAGTCGCTCGAGCGTTACTTCAGCGCGGCGCTGCTGGAGAACCGCGCGTGGGATCGAGTCGTCGACGAGCTGCTCGCCAGTGAAGGCTCGCTCGATGACGCCGCACAGCTGGGCTACCTGGCTGGACGCGCGGCCCGTGGAGTGCCGCGCGAGGAGCTGGTCGCCGATCTGAGCTCGACCACCGCGCGGGTGTTCTTGGGCGCGAAGATCGAGTGCGCGCAGTGTCACGATCACCCGTACGACCCGAGCTTCTCGCGCGAGGACTTTTGGGCGCAGGCAGCCTTCTTCGGGCGCACCAAGGTCGCGTTCGATCGCTCGGGCGAGGGCCCGCCTGCGGCCGAGGTGCGCGAGCGTCCGCGGGGAGAGCTTCGCGTGGCGCTCGACGATCGCGAGGACGCACCCAAGCAATTGATCGCGCCGCGCTTCATGGGCGCCGCGAACGAAGCGGACGCGGAGGATCGTCGCGCGCAGCTGGCCGCGCTGATCGTCGAGGATCCGCGCTTCGCCGAGGCCACGGTCGGCCACGTGTGGACGCGCTTGCTCGGGCGCGGGATCGTCGAGCCCTGGGATGACCTGCTCGACGCCAGCGAGCGGCCGGCGTTGCTCACGTTGTTGGCCGCGGAGTTTCGCGCGAGCGGCCATGACCTGCGCGCGCTGATCCGCAGCGTCGTGCTCTCGCAGGCGTATCAGCGCAGCTCGATCGGGCCGCAGACCGAGCCCACGAAGATCGCCGCAGCCGAGGCCGCGTTCGCGCGCGCGGCCGTGCGACCGCTCTCGGCCGAGCAGCTGTTCGCGTCGTTGATCACCGTGACCGGGCTCGAGCAGGTCGAAGGCCGGGCGTTTCGCAAGGCCGTCCGGCAGCGCCGAGAGGCTGCGCTGCTCGAGTACCAGTTCGTGTTCTCGGACGACGAGATGGGCAGCGCCGACGCGTTCTCGGGCAACGTCCCGCAGGCGCTGCTGCTGCTCAACGGGGCGATCACCAATCAAGGCGTGGTCGCGCGCGAGGGCGGCAGCCTCGCGGAGATCCTGTCCGCGAGCGAGGCCACCGACGCGCGGCTCGAGGCGCTGTGGCTGACCGTCTACGGCCGTCGCCCGAGCGCCGACGAGCTCGCGCTCGCACGCGAGGCGGTCGGCGACGGCGAGCGGGCCCGCGACTGGGAAGACCTGATGTTCGCAATGCTCTACTCGAGCGAGTTCGCCTCCAACCACTGATCGGACACCATGACCCTCGATCGACGCAGCTTTCTTCGCACGGGCCTCGGGGCGGGGCTCATGACGCTCCTGGCCGGCGCGGGCTCGAGCTCTCGCCGCGCGCACGCAGGCACCGACGCGCTCGCAAACGTGGTCGCGGCCAAGCGCTGCGTGGTGCTGTTCATGCACGGCGGCGCCAGCCAGATCGACACCTTCGATCCGAAGCCCGGGCGCCCGACCGGCGGCGAGTTCAAGGCGATCGAGAGCTCGGTCAGCGGCCTGCAGGTCTCCGAGCACCTGCCGATGCTCGCGGCCCGCATGCACCACCTCGCGTTGATCCGCACGCTGACCGCCAAGGAAGGCAACCATGAGCGCGCGCGCTATCTGATGCAGACCGGCTTCGTCCCGCAGGGCGGCGTCTCGCATCCGGGGTTCGGCTCGCACGTCGCTCGCTCGATCCACGAGAGCGACGATCTGCCCGGCTTCGTGACCCTCAACTTGCCGGGCACCGGGCCCGGCTATCTCGGCGCTGGCTGGGCGCCGTTCACTGTGCCGGACGCGAGCAAGCCGGTTCGCAACCTCGCGCCGCCCAACGACCTCGCGCCCGCGCGGGTCGATCGACGCGTCGAGCTGTGGCGCGATCTCGAGAGCAACTTTGCCCGCGACCATGGTTCGGCGCGCGTGAGCGCGGCGCGAGCGGTCGGTGAGCAGGCGGTCGCGATGAGTCGTGCGCCGCAGCTCGGCGCGTTCGAGCTCGACCGCGAGCCCCGAGCCGCGCGCGAGCGCTACGGCAACGGCCGCTTCGCCGACGGCTGCATGATGGCCCGACGCTTGCTCGAGGCCGGAGTCAGCTTCGTCGAGGTCGGCATGCGCGGCTGGGACACCCACGACGACAACTTCGCGCAGGTCCGCACGCTCTCGGCCGAGCTCGATCGCGCCACCGCGGCGCTGATCGACGATCTGATCGCCAGCGGCCTGTGGTCCGACACCTTGCTGGTGTGGCTCGGCGACTTCGGCCGCACGCCTCGCATCAACGGCAAGGGCGGCCGCGATCACTTCCCGAAGATCAGCTCGGTGGTGCTCGGCGGCGGACCGATCGGCGGCGGCGCGGTGATCGGCGCGAGCGATCGCGACGGCGAGGAGATCCGCGAGCGTCCGGTGACCGTACCCGAGCTCTACGCGAGCCTCGCGACTGCGCTCGGCCTCGACGCCGGCGAGGTCCACGTCACGCCCGAAGGCCGCCCGGTGACCACCGTCGACGAAGCCGGCAAGCCAATCCCCGAGTTATTTTGAGTTGTGTTCGCGTGCTCCCGAAAATCGCGCAGCGATTTTTGGGAGTGTGTTTCGGCGCATCGCCGAAAAGCACTTGAGAACTCAGCGAGGGACGCAGATCTTCGTGGTGTGCTGGGCGGTGGGATCGGCCGGATCGGGGGCGACGTAGACCCCGCCGACGCCAGTGCTCACGCACTTGTAGTTGTCGCGGCAGTCCCGGTTGTCGTCGCACTCGAGCCGGCAGCTGGTCCGCGCGCGGATCTCATCGGCGCAGAGGCCCTCGGGCAGGCAGACCTCGTTGGGGCTGCAGTCGTCGAGGATCGCGACGCCGTCGGACGACGCGGGCACGTCCTCGAGGTCGGGATCGCAGCTGACCGAGAGGAACTCGGAGGCGTAGATCTTCACGCACTCCGCCTCCTTGGGGCACACGCCGTAGCTGCAGTTCTCGACGATGCACTCGCCTTCGCCGTTGGGATCGCGCGGGGCGTTCGACACGTCGCACTGGCGGATCACGTTGATTCCGCAGTCGAGCGCGCGCTTGCACGGATCGCCGATCTTGGGCTGGCAGCCCAGCGCTGTTCCGAAGGCCAGCGCAGCCAGCGCTACGCGGCCGATTCGTTGGAGTGCGTGCATGAAAGCCGGCGGAGTGTAGTCGCGCACCGGCGCATCCGTCCAGACGGCGCGGCGCATCGCGTGCGGATTGATTGGATCTGGACGAAGCAGGCGCGTACCCTCGAACGAGCGGCAAATGACCCTCGACGACTTTCTGCGCACGCTCGAGACGCTGATCGACGAGCGCGAGACCACGGACGACGAGCCGGGCGAGGGCAATTTCGGCTGCGAAGACTGTCGCAAGTGCAACCACTGTCGATTCTGCGTGGGCTGTGACTCGTGCGAGGACTGCACCTACTGCGAAGAGTCGATCGACTGCACCAGCTGCACGCAGTCGAAGCGCTGTGTCAGCTGCGAGAAGGTCAGCTACTGCGAGGACTGCCGCGACTGCAGGAGCTCGCGCTACCTGACGCTGTGCGTGAGCTGCATCGACTGCGTGCACTGCCTCGGCTGCGTCGGGCTCGAGGGCGTCGAGTTCTACGTGCTCAACGAGAAGCGCACGCGCAAGGAGTACTTCGCGTTGCTGCGGCAGGTGCAGGAGCTGATGCGCGAGCGCATGGACGCCGGCTGGCGACCGCCGGGCATCGGGCTCGCCAGCGAGATCGATGATCCGCACGCCGCCGGACGCAACGCCGAGCTGAGCGCGGCGCCGTGGCTGGGGCCGAGCGAGCCCGAGCCCCCGCCGCGTGTGAGTCGCGAGCTGCGAAGGGACGACTACGAGCGCGAGCGGCCTGGTCGGCGCGAGCCGATCCGCGAGCCCGAGCGCCCGCGTCGAGATTTGTACGCCGACGAGCCGTCCTCGCGTCGCGCTCGGGAGCCGCGGCGCGAGGAGTACGAGCGCCCGCTCGCGCGCAGCCCTGCGGCGCGACCACGCGAGCACGGGCAGGAGCGCTGGGAGCAGGATCGCTGGGAGACCGACGCGCCGCGCCGCGCTCACGAGCAGCCGACGCAGCCGTTCACGCCGACGACTCGCTCGTCCGGTCGCCTGGACGCCGGCCGCCGCAGCCCCGAGCGCCTCGCACCCGCGGGCTCGCTCGCGCGCGAGCGCGAGCCGGAGCGCGAAGAAGAGGACTGGGACGATCGCCCGATCACGCGCGAGCTCGAGTGGGAGGACAGCCGCGAGCGAACGGTCGCTCGACCGCGCCGGCCCGAGCGTGAGCCGGTCGCGTTCGAAGAGCTCGACGACGACGATCCGCTGCTCGACGAAGCGCCCGACGAGCGCGAGCGCGAGCCTTCGTCACCGTGGCTCGACGAGGAGGCGCAAGCTCGCCGTCGAGCCAAGCGCGGCAGCCTGCGTCGAGCCGGCCGACCCAAGCGCAAGGCCGAGGGCGAAGGCGAGGCCCCGCGCGAGTCGACCAGCTCGGCCAGCTATCGCACCGGCTCCGCGCCGGCCCGCAGCAACGAAGGCACGCACACGGGCACCGGCCTGCGACTCGGTCGCAAGCCCAAGCGCTGAATAACTTCAGTGCTTTTCGGCGATGCGCCGAAACACACTCCCGAAAATCGCTTCGCGATTTTCGGGAGCACGCCGGTTCAGGCCGGGATCATCCCGATGCCGCGGAAGAACTCGTAGGACTCGCGCGCGGCCTCGCGGATCGAGGTCGGCCGGTAGCCGAGCTCCTCGCAAGCGAGGCTGATGTCGGCGTGGCGGTTCATCGCCAGGATCTCGATCGCCCCGGGCGTGAGCCGCTGCGGCGCGTCGGGGAACACCCGCCGCACGGTCCCGGCGTACACGTGCGAGACGGTCTTCATCAGCGGCACCGGCATGCGCAGCCACGGCTTGCGGCCGCCGAACAGCTCGGCGAAGCGATCGAGCAGATCGTCGAGCGTCAAGAACTCGGTCGACAGCAGGTAGCGACGACCGGTCTTGCCCTTGGCCATCGCGAGCAGGTGACCCTCGACCAGATCGGCCGCGCGCACGAACTCGGAGCCGCCAGGCATGTAGCCGCGCAGCTTGCCGTTGGCGAAGTCGATCAGCACCTTGCCCGTGCGCGACGGCAGGAAGTCGTGCGGCCCGATGATGCCGGTCGACACGGCGATCACCGCGTCGAGCCCGTCGGCCACGCCCTTGAGCACCTCGTGCTCGGCCAGCGTCTTGGTGCGGGCGTAAGGCAGCCAGTCCATGAACGGGTAGAACGGCATGCCCTCGTGGACCGGGCGCGACGGGTTGTCGGGATCGATGCCGATGCCCGAGAACGATCCGGTCAGGCACAACCGATCGACCCCACTCGCGAGGCTGGCCTGCACGACGTTGCGGGTGCCGAGCACGTTGATCTCGTAGATCTCCCGCTCTTGCGCAGGCGAGGGCGATCGCGTCGAGACCTTGGCCGCGGCGTGGAAGACCTGCCCGCAGTCGCGGCAGGCCTCGCGCATGGCCGCGGCGTCGCGGACGTCACCGGCGAACAGCTCGAGCTCGAGCCCTTCGAGCGCGCGGTTGTTGGCGCCCGGCTGATAGAGCGCTCGCACCTCGTGACCCTCGGCGATCAGCCGCCGCACCAAGTTGGCGCCGAAGTGACCGCTGCCGCCGGTCACCAGGGTCTTGCCGCGCGGCGGGAGGTACAGGGTCTTGCTCATCGCCGCCCCATGTAGCAGCCGGACGCAGAGGAAGGATCGATCAGCGAGGCGTCTGTGCAGCGGATCACCAGACCGCGCGCCTTCTCACGAGTGCTTGGCTTTGCCTCGCGCGCCTGGTGCCCCTACTTTTCGACGCATGCGAGCTTGACAGCCTCGGTGGCCCCGCCCGGAGCGGGGTGTTGCTTCTACGAATTCTCGGACGTGTCCGAGGCTTCGCAGCTCGATATCGGCGTCTGGCCATTTGGATGGAGCCCGGGGGTAAGCACCCTGGGCCGAGCGGGTTCGACTCCCGTCGGGCGCACACCCACTATTGCATCGTTCGGCAGGATCTTCCTCGTGGAGTCCTCGCTGCGCAGCTGATCCACGCTGCGGGCGAGAGCGCCGGGGGAGACTTGCCGGCATCCACGATCGCCGTGGCGCTGGCGGCTCGCGACGAGGCTCACCTCCTCGCGATCGAGCAGCAGCTGCGGCGATTGGCAATTCCGCATCGAGCGATCCGCGAGCCGGATCCGCCGTGGAACGGGGCCTTGATGGCGATCGGCGTCACGCCGGTCTGCGATCGAGAGCGCGTTGCGGCGGTCACGGGCGCGCTCGGCTTGCTGCGCTGATTCACCCAACACTCACAACCAGAAAGACAGAAAAACAAACATGAACATCGACAACCAACGACTGAAGCAAGATCGCCGCGCGCTCGAGGGCCGCATCCGATCGATGAAGGCGCTGCTGCGCACGACCTGGACCGAGCCGATGGCCGCCGTCCAGCGCTCGCTGCTCGCGGCCAAGCGCGAGGCGACCGAGCTTTGCATCCTGCGGGCGCATCTGCGCGGCAAGCTGCACCTGCCCGACGCCGATCGCTGCAAGGAGGTCGCGCAACGGCGCATGCTCGACTACCGGATCGAGGGGCCGCAATGAGCTGGGCAGACGCGGTGATTGCAAAGCTGCGCGCCGGTCAGATCGCGCAGTGCCGGCCGCACGGCGGCTCGATGCGCGGTCGGATCGAGAGCGGTCAGCTCGTGACCCTCGATCCCGCGCGCGAGCCCGAGATCGACGACGCCGTGCTGTGCCGCTGCAAGGGAAACGTCTACGTGCACCTGGTAAAGGCCATCCAAGGCCACGGCGCGCAGCGACGCTTCTTGATTGGCAACAACCGCGGCGGCATCAACGGCTGGGTCGCACGCGCCGCGATCTACGGGGTGGTGATCGCGATCGAGGACTGACGGACGGACACGACTGTATGCCTGTGCAGCGGGGCGCCTGTCCCGAAGCTCGCGAAGTGCGTTTTTGTAGAGAATCGGAGAGGCCAGTGCGAAGATCCGCCGGATGGACGTCCGCGGGGGGCGGGCGCCATTTCGGACGGCGACATGCAAGCAATCCCGAGTGATCTAATCGCGGCGATTTCGACTGGTGACTGCGTATTGTGGACGGGTGCGGGGATCGGGGCGCTGGCAGGGCGGCCCGGCTGGGCGACGTTGCTGCGCGAGCTGGTCGGCGAGGGCGAGGCGAAGCTCGAGCTCGAGCCGCTGATCGACGCGGGCGAGCGGCTCACGGTGCTCGACTGGGTGCGTCGCACGAAGGGCGCCGAGGCGATCGATGCCGCGCTCGCGCGAGCGCTGGCCGAAGACGCAGCGCTGCCCGACGCGGCGCTGGCCCTCGGTCGGATCCCGTGGCGCTCGTGCCTGGCGACCGCGTACCCGGATCTGCTCGCGCGCGCTCGCGAGGCGGCGGGCGAGCGGCGACCGACGATCGTCCGCGACGCTGCCCATCGGGGCGACGAGAGCTTCGTGCTGCACACCTCGCCGAGCGACGATCTGCGCCGCGCTCACGATCTGCGCGAGCTGGTCGAGGAGCTGGTCCGCACGGGCACGCTGGTGCTCGTGGGCTTCGAGCTCGGCGATCCCGACCTGCGCCAGATCTTGACGATCCTGCGCAAGATCCCGAGCGCCGGACGACCGCCGCTGTTGTTCCTGCCGGGCGTGGGCGCGGCCGTGGCCGCGGGCTTGCGCGAGCGCTTCGGCGTTGAGGTGCTGCCGACCAGCGGGCTCGTCGAGCTGCTCGGTGAGCTGGCCGAAGCTGCGAAGGCGGCCGGCAGCGCGCCGTCGCAGGCGGCCGAGCGACTGCCTGCGCTCGAGCTCGGGCGAATCCTTCGGGCAGTCCCGCCGCGCGCAGATCTGAGCGTGGACGCGGCGTTTGGCGTCGACGCCCACGAGATCGATCGGCTGGCCGACGCGCTGCCGGGCGGGCTCGAGTCGCTCGCTTCCCGGGATCTCTTGCGGTTCGGCTGCGTGTGGCTGACCCACGCGCGCGTGTCGGAGCGCAACCAGAGCCGCTGGCTCGCGCGCGCACGCAAGGCCTTCACGCAGGTCGTGACCCAGGACGCGGACGCGAATGATCAACGACTCGCGCGCTTCAACCTCGCGCTGCTGGCCCTGGCCGAGGGCGATGAAGAGGGCGCGCGCACCGGTCTGGAGGTGGCGGCCGAGCAGGATCGCAACCTCGCCCTGGTCTCGCCGCGCTTCGCCCTGGTGACCGTGCGTGGTCGCGTGGGCTCGCGGATCTGGCTGGAGTGCCACGACCGCGCGGCCGACAACGCGTTGGTCGCGATCGAGGTCGGCACGCTCGGCCGCCCGGTCAGCCCGGCCGAGCGCGAGCGCTTCGCTCGCGAGGTGCAGAGCCTGGCCGAGCTCGATCACCCCGGGCTCGTGCGCGTGCGCGGGAGCGTGGCCGAGGGCCGAGTGTTCGGCGTGATCATGCAGCCCGACGCCGGCGTGCCGCTCTCGCGGCTGCTGGCCGAGACCCAGGAGCCGCTGAGCGTCGACCGAGCGTTCGAGCTGATCGGGCCGCTGATGGAGGTCGTCGCGCTCGCGCACGCCAAGCAGCTCGTGCACCGCAACCTGCATCCGCGTCACGTGCTGATCACCCAGGAGGGCGCCAAGCTGCGCGGCTTTGGGTTCTCGCCGCTGGTCTCGTGGGCGCGGCCGGCGATCGTGCGCGAGAACCATGGCTTCGGCGCGCCCGAGCTGCTCGCGGGCGTGGCCCCGAGCCCGGCCAGCGACAGCTATGCGCTCGCGGCCATGCTGTATCGCTGCATCACCGGCCAGCTCGCGCTCGGCTCGATGCCGACGCCGTCGTCGATCGTCGCCGGGATCGATCGCCGCATCGACGCGCTGCTGGCCCTGGCCATGCACCCCGATCCGTCGAAGCGGCCCGATCCCAAGCAGCTGCGCACCGAGATCGCGACGATCCTCACCACCCCGCACCGCGCCGATCAGGTGCTGGCCAAGTCCGAGAGCGGCAAGTCGGGGCCGATCAAGCTGGCCGAGCCCGACGATCCCGACGACCTCGAGGCGTGGACGTGGATCCTCGAGCAGAAGCCCGCGCACCTGCCCGCCCGCGAGGCGATCAGCCGGATCGAGCGAGAGTCTCGCGCGGCCGAGCGCTGGGATCGGGTGGCCGACGTGCTGAGCGTGCGCGCGCGGCTGAGCCAGGCCGAGAGCGAGAAGATCATCTTGTTGCGCGAGCTGGCCGAGATCGCCGAGCGCCGGCTCGGCGCGCCCGGCAACGCCCTCGACGCGCTGCTCGAGCTGATCGACGCGATCTCGGTCAACGCTCAGGTGCCGCTGGTCGACGAGCTCTTGCGGCTCGGCGAGGTCACCGGGCGCTGGGCGCCCGTCGCCGCGCGCCTGCGGGCGGTCGGCAAGCGCGTGCCGAAGCCGGCCGATCAGCTGCGCATCCTCGGGCGCGCGGCGAAGATCTATCTCGAGCAGATCGGGGATCTCGACGCTGCGATCGCGACCTATGAAGACGCGCTCGACCTCGAGCCCGAGAACCTCGAGCTGCAGCGCGCCGCGGTGGCGGCCTACCGCAAGGCCGATCGTCAGGCCGAGCTCGCGACCGGGCTCTTGACGATCGCCGAGCTCGAGAGCGGGCCGGTCCGTCACGAGGCCTTGATCGAGGCCGCGCAGATCCTCGGCGAGCTGGGTGAGTTCGACGGCGCGCTCGAGGCCGCCGAGCACGTGCGCGCCGAAGATCCGCACAACGACCGCGCGCTGCGGGCCAGCGAGCGCTGGGCGAGGGAGCTCGAGCGCTGGGACATCCTCGCGGCCGTGCTGCCGGCCCGCGCCGAGGGGACGCTCGATCCGATCGAGTCGACCGCGCTGCGCAAGGAGGCCGCGACGATCCTGCGCGAGCGGCTCGGCGACGAGGCCGGTTCGATCCTGCAGTACCGCCGGTTGATCGAGCGCAACCGCAACGATCGCGAGACCGCCGAGGCGCTGGTCGCCCTGCGCCTTGGGCCGCAGCAGGGCGACTCGGGCGAGGCTGCGACCGCACGCGAGGGGCTGATCGACGCGCTCTCGGTGCTGACCGAGATCCTCGACGACACCGGACGCCGGGCGGAGCTGCTGGCCGAGGCCGCGGCGCTGCTCGATCGCGAGGCCGACGGCGGCGAGCGAGCGGCCGACTGCCGCGAGCGCATCGTCGCGAGCATGCCCGTCGATCACCCGCTGGCGCTCGACGCCGTCGCGGGGTTGATCCGCTTCTACAAGCGCAGCGACGCGCACGATCAGCTCGCGGCGTTGCTCGAGCGCCGCGCCAAGCTCGACGCGCTGCCGCAGAGCGAGCGCTTCTCGCTGTGGACGCAGCTCTACGAGCTCGCCAGCGGCTCGCTGAAGGACAGCGTCCGCGAGCGGCTCGCGCTCGAGAACCTGGTCGCGCTCGAGCCCGGACAAGGTCGCTGGCGCGATCTGTTGATCGAGCGGCTGCGCGACGCGGGCGAGCAGGATCGGGCCGAGGCGCTGCTGCGCGAGCGGATCGCCGACGCGCAGAGCCCCGAGGATCGGGCCTCGATGTTGATCGCCGTCGCGCGCATGCGCGAGCGAGCGGGCGAGCTCGAGGAGGCCGAGGCCCGCGTCCGCGAGGCGCTCGCGCTCGACGACGCCTCGCCGGCTGCGAGCGCGGCGTGGGCGTTGCTGCGTGAGCTGCTCGAGCAGCGCGAGCGTCCGCTCGAGGCCCTGGAGGCCCAGATCCGCGCGGCCCAGACCAGCAACGATCCGCGCGCCAAGGTCCGCGAGCTGTTCGCCGCGGCCAAGACCTGGATCGAGACCCTGCACAAGCCCGAGCGCGGGCTTCCACTGATCCGCGAGGTCGTCGAGATCGATCCGCACCACGAGGCCGCGACCGGCAAGTTGGTCGAGCTGCTCGTCGATCGCGGCGAGCTCGAGGCCGCGTGGCCGCACGCGGAGCGCTGGGTCACGCAGGTCCGGGTCAGCAACCCCGACGCGCGCGAGCTCAACGCTCACGTGTACGCGCTGGCCGGTCGCTGTGCGCTGGCCGTGCACGACAAGGAGCGCGCGCGCGAGCTGCTGCGCGAGGCCAAGCAATTCGATCCACGCAACCGCGACGTCGCGCGAGCGCTCGCTGATCTCGAGCTCGAGTCGCAGAGCTGGGAGGCCGCGCTCAAGGCCTATCAGGGGCTGGCGATTCAGGGGCAGGAAGCCGATCCGCGCAGCCAGGCCGAGATCTACCTGCGCATGGGTCAGGCCCGCCACGGCATGGGTGAGAGCGGCAAGGCGCTGCAGATGATCGACCGTGCGCTCGACATCGATCCCAGCTACGTCGACGCGGCCCGCTTCCTGGTCACGATCGCCGACGGTCCGCTGCGCAAGGTCGAGGCGCGCGAGCGCCTGCTCGCGGTGCTCGAGGCCGAGCTGCGTGGGTTCGACGAGAGCGACGATCGCCGAGCGGCGCGCGAGCAGGAGCTGCTCGACATGCGGCTCGAGCTGGCCTCGACGCTGGCCGACGAGCTCAACCGTCCGGCCGACGCCGTCGCGCAGATGCGTGCGGTGATCGAGCGTCGTCCCGGCGACATCTCGCTGCTGCACCGCGCGCTCGAGCTCTACAGCAAGGCCGAGCAGTGGGCCGAGGCCGTCGCGGTGCTCGATCAGCTCGCGACGCTGCAAGAGCAGGGGCCGATCCAGGCCAAGTACCGCTACGCCGCGGCCTCGCTGATGCGCGCGCACAACCTCGACATGACCGGCGTGATCGTGCGCGCCCGCTTGCTCGGCGTGCTCGAGGCCGATCCGCTGCACGACAAGGCGTTCGCGGCCGTGCGCGAGCAGCTGGAGGCGGCCAAGGACTGGCGCGAGCTGTCCAAGGCCCTGCGTGCGCGGCTCAAGGCGTTGCCGGAGGACGGCGAGGTCGAGCAGCGCGTCGGCTTGCTCGATCAGATCGCCGGGATCTACGAGCGGCACCTCGATGACAAGCGCACCGCGATGATCGCCTACGAGCAGGCGATCGCGCTGGCCCGCTCGCTCGCGACCAGCGACGACGCGCGCCAGCTCGAGCGCCGCAACAAGGTCGTCGCGCTCTCGGTCCAGCTCGGCGACGACGCGCTCGACAAGGGCATCGAGCAGGTCCAGATGCTGATCGCCGAGAACCCGCTCGACTACGACAGCTATCACCGGCTGGTCGAACTCTACCTCGCGGCCAAGCAGCGCGACGCGGCGATCGCCGTGTCTCGCACGCTGCGGTTCCTCAAGCAGGCCGACGAAGCCGAGATCGAGCTGGCCGAGGAGCTCGGCGAGAACTTCGCCCCGCCGCGCGGCACCATCCCGCGCAAGCTCTGGCGCGAGACCATCTTGCCGAACCACCCGAGCACCCGGCTCGCCGATGTCTACGGGCTGCTGTGGCCGGTCATGGCCGCGCGCGAGGGCTTGACGCTGACGGCGGCCGGCTTCGATCGGAACACCCGCGAGACGGTGACGCTGCAGGCCTCCGGCATCGCGCGCTGGGTCGCCTACATGTCGCAAGTGCTCGACATGCCGCCGCCGGATCTCTACCTGCGCAAGGGCGAGCCCGGAGGTTTTCGTGTGACCGCGCTCGGCGACGCCAAGGGCGTGTACCCGACGCTGATCGCCGGCGACGAAGCGCTTGGCAAGCAACCCGACGCCGCGATCGCCTTCCGTGTCGGCCGAGCGATCGCTCGCGCCCACCCGCACCTGCTCGGCTCCGCGTTGCTGCCCTCGACCTCCGGTCTGCGCGACGCGATCTACGGCGCGGTCGGGCTCACGCACCCGCAGGTAGCGATCCCCAAGGAGCTGATCGAGCCTGCGCGCGGCTGGGCCGAGGCGATCAAGAAGATGCTCCCGCCCGCGCGAGTCGACGATCTGCGAAAGTCGGTCGCCAAGGTGATCGAGCGCGGTGGTGCCGATACCAAGGCATGGCTACGCGGCTGCGATCACTCGTCCGCGCGGCTCGGCTTCTTGCTGTGCGACAACATCGACGTGGCCGCGCGCGTGATCCTGCAGGGCGGGCCCGGCCAGCAGGTCGACCCGCGCGAGCAGATCAAGGGCCTGATCGCCTTCAGCGTCTCGGGGCCTTATCTGGAGCTTCGCCGGAGCCTCAAGCTCGGCAAGTAGGGCTCACTTGCCCGACTCCGGCGGGGCGTCCTTCGCAGGCGCCTCGACCGGAGCTTGCTTTTTCGGATCTACCGGCACGACCGTGCGCTTGC
Source organism: Enhygromyxa sp. (assembly GCA_035538075.1). Lineage (GTDB taxonomy): Bacteria > Myxococcota_A > Polyangia > Nannocystales > Nannocystaceae > Plesiocystis. Next base: position 13,802 of record DATLLB010000360.1, on the reverse strand, counting down.
TCGGGAACGCGAACATCGCCGGATCGATCGGCACGTTGACCTGGGTCTCGGTCACGGTCTCGTCGAGCTCGATCAGCCCGCTGATCGCGATCGTCTTCTGCATCGGAAATTTGTAGCCCTCGATCGCCTCGTAGCGATCGCTGCGGACCTCGAACGGGGTCTCGCCGAGCAGCGACGGCTGCATGGTCTTCACGTAGCGGATCAGCTTGCTGTTCGCGTCGAGGCCGATCGTCAGGTTGGGCCCGCCCTTCGAGACCAGCTCGACCTCCCACACTTCCTTGCCGTCCTCGAGCTTCTGCTTGCCGAGCGTGTTGGCGGCCGCGAACTGGCCTTGCCAGTCGTGGCCGAGGAACATCGCCGAGCTCTGCAGGTAGCCGACCGCCTCCGAGCCCTCGAGCTTGCGCAGGCCGGTGATCGGATCCTCGAGCCAGATGGTCTCGCCGTCGTGACCGACCCGGCTCATGCCGATGCCCTCGATGTACTGCTCGAGGTAGAACTTGCCGTCCTTTTGCCACCACAGCTTGGTGGTCCCCTTGAGGTTGTGGCTCTCGACCGCGATCTCGCCCTCGACGTGCAGGCTCTCGAACTTGGGGATCGCCGCGGCCCCACCCGAGGCCTCGACGTGGGCGGCCAGCAGCTCGCCGCCGTCGGGCAGCTGCTCTTTCTCGTTCTCGGCGCCCGCCTGCTCGGACGACGGCGACGACTTCTCGGCCGCAGTGGTGACCGGCGCATCGGCCTTGGGGCTGCCGGCCTCCTGCGTGCAGGCGGTCAGCGCAACGGCGAAGAAGAACAGCTTGAAGCGTCGCATTTTTCGCTCGAGATCAGTCTGGCGCGGGCGCAGCCGACAGCTTGCCGCGGAGGTGGTCGACGGCCGCGTCGAGCACGGGATCGCGGCGCGCGACGTAGTCAGCCCGCGTCTCCACGACCACGAGCTCGGGCACGACACCCTCGCCCTCGGCGGCCGTGCCCTTGGCGCTGTGATAGTCGCCGACCACGTACTGGATCATTCCACCGTCGGGCAGCTCCTCGATCATCGACGGCAGCGCCATCCCGGCGCTCGGGCCCGCGCCGACGATCGTCACGCGACCGACGTCGCGCAGCCCCAGCGCGAAGATCTCCGAGGTGCTCGCGGTGCCCTCGTCGACCAGGATCGCAACCGGCCCGCCGAACGCGTCGGGGTTGGGCGAGAGCTTGAACTCCTGGTTGAAGTCACGCATCTGCAGGCGCCCGAGGCTCGCGCCCTCGCTGACCAGCATGCGCGCGATCGGGATCGACATCGAGCCCACGCCGCCTGGGTTGCCGCGCAGATCGATGACCAGCCCCTGCATGCCGCGCTCGCGCAGGGCGGTCAGGCCGGCCTCGATCTGCGGGGCCATCGGCAGCATCCAGAAGTTGAACGCGAGGTAGCCGATCGCCGGGACGTCGGCGGCCGGCGGCTCGGGGTCGCCGATCATCCGCGAGCTGACCACGGTCGGCAGATCTCGCAGGTTGCCGAGGCTCATGCGCTCGCCCTCGGGCACGAAGCACGCGACCTCGAGCTCGGTCTTCGCGTCGCTCTGCGCCGGGTCGAGAAATTCGAGCGTCTTCTTGCCGCCCTCGGGACAGCTGAGCAGCGCCCCGATCGCGCGCGCGACCATGAACGCGGCCTCGTTCGCTCGACCGCCACGCTCGCGCACGCCAGCGGCCGCCTCGTTTGCGATCTCCTCGACCGACTCGCTCGCGACCTTGGTCAGGATGGCCCCACGCGGGAGCCCGCTCGCGTGCCCGTCGACCGCCTCGTCGACCACCACCACCGCGCGCTGATCGGTGCCGCGCTCGATCGGCAACCAACGAACGACGATCGGCACCGTCGCCGGCCCGCTCTCGCGCGCGCGCACGGTCGAGCCGCTCGGCGCGGTCGCATGCAGGTGGCTCTGCTCGAGCAGCCCGAGCATCTCGTTGATCGCCGCGTAGGCAGCCGCCGCGTCGCTGCCGGCCTCGACGACCTTGGCCGCATAGTGCTCGCGCAGCGCGATCCAGTCGAGGCACGCGAGCGTCGGGTCGTAGTGCTTCTCCGCGATCGTGCGCCAGACCTGCTCGAACGCGGCCACATGCGGACCTGCGGGCAGCGGCTCGAGATCTTGCAGGTCGGCCGCGGTCCAGGCCTGACACGAAGGCGTGTGCGGCGGCCACTGGGCCTCGAGGGCCGCCAGCGAGTTGGGATCGGGTTCGGGCTCATCGCGCTTGCAGGCGCCCCCCATCAAGGTGCCAACCCACGTGATCGCGACCGCGATCGTCAGTGCCCGAGCGCGCCGACTCCCGATCATCGGCTCACTCGTACGTGACGGCCTCGAGCGCGCTGAGATCGAGCACCACGATCTCCTGCCTCGACAGCTTCAGGATCCCTTCACGCTGCATTCGGTTGAGCGCGCGCGAGATCTCCTCGCGCACGGTCCCGAGCCGCGCGGCCACGGTGTTCATGTCGAGCGCCCGCGGGATCACGTGCGGCTTGCCCTGCTCGGCGCCGCTGCGGATCGCCAGCGAGTACAGGAAGCTCGCGAGCCTCCGCTGCACCGAGCGCAGCGAGAGATCCAAGATCAGATCGATGAGCCGGTTGGCGCGGAAGGCCTGGTGCCGCATCAGCGCGAACGCCATCGCCTCCGACTGTGACAGGAGCTTGATCACCAGGTCGGTGTCGAAGCGCCAGACCTCGCCGTCGCTCATCGCGAAGGCCGAGGCCGCGCACTGCACCTCGCGCGGCAAGAACCCCTCGCCAATCAGCTTCCCGGCCCCGGCCAGGTAGAGAATCTGCTCGCGCCCCTCGGACGAGATCAGGCTCAGCTTGAACTCGCCCGAGCGCACCAGGAACAGCCCCGGTCCCGGATCGCCGCGCCGAAACAGCGGCCGCTTGCGCTTGAGCTCGACACGGTGGGCGCTCTCGCTGAAGGTCTTGACGACCTCGTCGGGGACTTTGTCCCAACCGGTGTACCGCAGCAGATGGTTGCGGATCTCTTCGGCTTCCGCGGGCTCGACGGCCATGCGCGCGAGTGTAAACGGTTCGCGGAGCTTCCGCCAAAGGTCGGACTATCCAAGAATTCGGCGGGCGGCGGTCACACTGCGCATGAGCCCGAGCGCCCGATTCGAGCCGTCCCCGCCGAGCGCTGCGATGTGGAGCGTCTCGTCGAACACCCGGATCGACTTGACGCTGAGCTCGCGTTGTTCGCCGTTGCGCTTGACGTTGGCCTTGGCGCGGCCACGGGAAACGATCGGTGTGATCGCCGCGAGCATCTCGAGGTCGAGCGGCGTGTGACTGCTGGCGACCAGCATGCCGGAGTCGTCGGCGATCAGCACGACGTCCAGCCCTCCGCCCTCGGCCGCCGCCGACAGGGCCATTTGGAGAGCGTCTCCGGCCCGCCCCGAGCGCTGTTTGCGGCGCTCGATCATGCGGCCGGGACGAGGAAGCGGGGTGACACGAATCGGGGTGCGGGCGCTCGAGTTCATCAGTTCCTCCGGTACGTTCTTATCCTACATGTAGGAGCATGTGCACCGCCACTATTTTGTTGGGCCTTTGGACCACTGAACCGGAGCGCAGCAAGCAAGCAAAGGTCCTCGCGTGGGAACCAGCCACGGCCTCGGTCGACCAGCCGCGCTAGCATGCAAAAGGTGCGGTGGTCTCGGTCCTCTCTCGCGCTCGGACTCGTGCTGGGCATCGCTGGCACCCTGACGATCCAGCGAGCGATCCCCGAGGCCGACGCGGGCAAGAACAAGAAAGGCCCGCTCGAGCGCGAGGAATTCCATCAGACCCTGGACGTCGTGCTCGATCGCTATGTCGAGCCTGTCGACGCCCCGCAGGTGATGGCCCGCGGCCTCAAGCACATGGTCAGCGGGCTCGATCCCTATAGTCACTATTTGACGGCCGACGAGCGCGCCAAGGCTCGCAAGCTGCAACAGCAGGGAGCCGAGGCTGGCTTGATGACGACCCTGCACCGCGACGCGCAGCGGGCCGAGCTGGAGATCGTCGGCGTGCACCCGGGCAGTCCGGCCGACAAGCTCGGGCTCGGTGCGGGCGATCGGATCCTGGAAATTCGCGGCCAGCCCTGCGCGCACATGCTCAGCAACGTCGAGGCCCAGCTCTTGCTCGGCGGCGCTGCGGGAGAGCGGATCGAGCTGGTGCTCGAGCGCGGCAAGGGACCCGAGCGGGTCGAGGTCGAGCTGGCCAAGCCCGACGTCGACGCGCTGGTGTCCACCAAGCTGCTCGAGGTCTCGGGCCATGCGATCGGCCAGCTCGAGATCCATGCGTTTCGGACCGGCACTGGCGAGCTGGTCAAGCGCGAGCTGGCCGAGCTGCGCCGCAGCGCGGGCGAGCGTGGGCTCGCCGGGCTGATCGTGGATCTGCGCGGCAACCCGGGCGGCGAGGTGGCCGAGGCCGTGTTGGTGGCCGATCTGTTCGTGGAAGAGGGCGTGCTGACGCGGACGCGTGGACGCGGCGGCGTGATCCTTCGTGAAGAGCTCGCGACCGCGGCCGGGACCGACGTCGAGACGCCGCTGATCGTCCTGCAGGATCGCCGCTCGGCGTCCGCCGCCGAGCTGCTCGCCGTCGCGCTGCAGGACAACGATCGGGCCAAGGTGATCGGCGAGCGCAGCTTCGGCAAGGGGACCGTGCAAGAGGTGATCGGCATCCCCGACGGCTCGGTGCTCACGCTGACGGTCGCGCGCTACTTCTCGCCGAGCGATCGGCTGATCGACGGCCGCGGGGTCGAGCCGGACGTGCTCCTGAAGAACGCGACCGGTGAGGCCGCGCTCGATGCCGCCGCCCGCGAGCTGGTCGAGCAGATCGCCGACAACCGTTGATCAGCCGTTCTTCGTGAAGATCCGCAGCGAGGGCTTGTCGAGCATCACCGTGGTGTGCGGCGGGACCCCGTGGGTCAACCACACGTTGCCGCCGATCACCGAGCCTTCGCCGATCACCGTGTCGCCGCCGAGGATCGTGGCCCCGGCGTAGACCGTCACGTGATCCTCCAGCGTCGGGTGGCGCTTGCGGTCGCGGCTGCGATCACCCGCGTCGACCGACAGCGCGCCGAGGGTCACGCCCTGATAGAGCTTCACATGCTCGCCGATCACCGTGGTCTCGCCGATCACCACCCCAGTGCCGTGGTCGATGAAGAACGAGGCCCCGAGCGTCGCGCCCGGGTGGATGTCGATGCCGGTTCGTCCGTGGACCAGCTCGGCCATCATGCGGGGGATCAGCGGGACCGAGCGCTTGTAGAGATGATGCGCAATTCGATGCACGGCGATCGCCGTGATGCCTGGATACGAGGTGATGACCTCGGGGGCGCTGCAGGCCGCCGGATCGCCGTCGAGCGCGGCGCGGACGTCGGTGGCGAGCAGCCGACGAATCTCCGGGATCTGCTCGAGCAGATCGATCGCATGGGCGCGGGCCTCGGCCTCGACCTCACCGCTCGGTCGGGGTCGCTTGCCGGCCGCGCACTCGGTGCCCAGCGCTCGCGCGATCACTCGCTGAAGCCCGCGCAGGATGGTCGAGACCCGCTCGCCCACGAAGTAGCGCGAGCTGAGCTCGTCGACCTCGTCGTGGCCGAGGAAGCCGGGGAACACGACCGAGAGCAGATCATCGAGCAAGCGGTCGACGACCGCGCGCGACGGCAGGTTGCTCCCATCCAGATGGTTGATGTTGCCTTGCTCCGCGTAGGACTCGAGGATGTCCTCGATGATCGCGGCGAGCTGGCGCTGGGTCTCGGTCACGGGCGAACTTTAGCGCCGTGGTCGAGCACCCGCGAGCTTCGTGACGCTTGGCTTTAGGCCAGCTTTTGGCTTTGCGTAGCGGTCGGGATCTACAATCAGCCCCGCAGGCAACCAATCGTGGCCGAACCTTCAATCGATCTGCTCGACGACATCGTCCGCGAGTTGCTGCTCGAGCGCACGGCCGGACTCGACGCGCCTCGCCTCGCCGCGTTCATCGACGGCTGGGGGAGTCTGCTGCGCCTGCTCGATCGGCCGGAGCTCGTGCTCCCGGGTGCACCGCCCGAGCTGGTCGAGGCGCTCGCTGCCACGGTCCAGCGAGTCCGCGACGCGCAAGCGCGCGTGCTCGATGACGACGAGTGATCATTTTTTGCGAAGCACGCGCTGCTTTGCCCCGGATCGCCGCCTCGCTACCATCGCGGAGTCATGGCGCCGAAGCTAGACCCTGCGCTGGTCGGTCTCGAACCGCAGGAGCTATGGCGCCAGTTCGATGCGCTGTGTCGAATCCCGCGACCTTCGTGCAAGGAGCAGGGTGTTCGCGATTACTTGCTGAGCCTGGCCGAGCGCCACGGCTGGCAGGCGATCACCGACGCGGTCGGCAATGTGGTCTTGCGCGTGGCCGGGCGTGGGCGCGGCGTGGATGGGGAGCCGCTCGCGATCCAGGGCCACATGGACATGGTCTGCGAGAAGCTCGTCGAGGTCGAACACGACTTCGAGCGCGATCCGATCCGCCTGCGCCGGGCGACCCGCGAGCTGGGCGGGCGCGAGCGCGAGGTCCTGCAGGCGCACGGCACCACGCTCGGGTCCGACAACGGGATCGGCTGCGCGGCCGCGCTGGCGCTGGCGTTGACGCCCGGGCTCGAGCACCCGCCGCTCGAGCTTCTGTTCACGGCCGACGAAGAGGTCGGCATGACCGGCGCCTTCGCGCTCGATCCCTCGCTGATCCGCGCGCGTCGACTGGTCAACCTCGACGCCGAGCTCGAGGGGCGGATCTATCTCTCGTGCGCGGGCGGTCGCGAGCTGCACGCCGCGTGGGAGCTCGATCGCGATCATCGCAACCCCGACGACGTGCCCGTGCGCCTGACCGTGCAGGGGCTTCGCGGCGGACACAGCGGGGTCGACATTCACGAGGGTCGAGCCAACGCGATCGCCGTGCTGATCGCGTTGCTCACCGCCAAGGAGGTCGATCTCGAGGGCGTGCGCCTGGCCAGCTTCGACGGTGGCGGTCGGGTCAACGCGATCGCGCGCGCGGCCGAGGCTGTGCTCTGGGTAGCGAGCGCTCGCACCCGCGAGCTCGCGCGTGGCTTCGAGGCCGCCGCGCGGCGCATCGCCGAGACCTTCGCCAGCGTCGACCCCGATCTCTTGGTGGGCTTCGCCGAGCTGCCCGCGTCCGAGCGCGAGGCCACGCCCGCGCCGATCTCCTCGATCACCGGTCGGGCGATCCTCGAGGCGCTGCGAAACCAACGCGATGGCGTGCTCGCCTGGTCGCCCGTGATCCCCGGCCTCGTCGAGACCAGCAACAACCTCGGCACCCTGGTCACGGTCGACGACGAGATCCGTCTGATCGCGCTGGCTCGCTCCTCCAAGGCGGGCGCGCTCGAGCACTTTCAGGAGCGATGCGAGCGGACGCTCGAGGCCTCGGGCGCGCGCATCGAGTACAAGCACTGGTTCCCCGGCTGGGAGGCGCGGCTCGACACCGAGCTCCTGCGCACCGCTCGGGCCAGCTACGTGGCGCTGTTCGGACGTGAGCCCAAGCTCGAGGCCATCCACGCCGGGCTCGAGTGCGGTGTGCTCAACGATCGCGTGCCCGGGCTCGAGATGATCGCGTTCGGGCCCGACATCTACGACGCCCACACGCCGAACGAGAGCCTGGTGATCGATACGGTCGAGCCCTTCTGGCGCTTTTTCAGCAAGCTCGTCGCCGACCTGATTTAAGTAGTCTTTCGCCAAGCGGCGCGTTGGCGCGAGGTGTAGACGGTCGCCGACTCCTGGCTGAAGCGAAACGAATAGGTCGCGAACAGCGAGCCTTCGAGCTTTCGCACCTCTTCGACTCGCAGCTCGCAGCGCAGCGGCGGGCCCAGCCGACCGAGCCCGCGAAAGCGGGCCTCGAGGATGTTGGTGCCGAAGCCGACCCAGCCCTCGCTCATGCGCAGGCCGAGCCCGAGCACCGCGTGGAGGTTGCCGAGCGTGCCGGTGATCTGCAGCATGACGATGCCGGGCACGTGCTTGGGCTGGCCCGGCCAAGCGCGCTGGGCTGCGACGATCGGACTGTCGATGAGCGCTTGGGTGTCACAAACGCCGACCACGTGCTCGGCGTCGACCTCGAGTACGTCGTGCACGTACCACTGCTCCGGCTCGTAGAGGCTCTCGGCGTGGAACTGCTCGGGGATCGGCACGGGACCAGTCTACTCGGCTGGCCAAAGGGCCGGCGAATCGCACCTCCCGGCCGCCGGGAATTTGCACCGTGAGCAGGTACTATCAGCATAGTGTCGGCCGCGCTCTGTGAGGATCGAGGCGATCCTGTCCCAAAGACCACGAATTGGCCAAACGTTACACTACGCGCGATCCCGGCCGCTGCGCCCGTTTCGCGGCGATCTGCGCGGGGTGTGGTTGTCCGGCTACGAAACTGAAATCGCCGCACCTTGGTGTCCGATGGGCCAGTGATCACCACAAAAAATGTGGCGAGAGGATGTTCGTATATCGAATCGATTGTGCTATGGTCGGCGCGTGTCCAGTTTTGAACGGGAATTCAACTCCGCGGTCGAAGCTGTCGAGCGCGACGTGTTCATCAACCTCGTCTGCGAGAACCCGCAGCTCACGCTCGCCGAGTTGACCAAGCTGGGAAAAGGTAAGTTCGCCACCCTGCTCAGCACCGTGTCTGTCGGTGACATCATGCAGGGTGGTCGCGGCGGCGTCAGGGTCGCGGACGATGCGGACGAGGAGGAGGACGAGCGGCCGGGCAAGGTCAAGACCAGCAAGGCGAAGGTCAAGACCAAGTCCGTCAACACGCGCACGCCCGAAGGTCGCAAGGCCTACGACGCGGCCGTGCTCGCAGTCGTCGCCGAGTCCGAGCGGCCGATCAAGGCGCCCGAGATCACCTCGCGCGTGGGCGGCACCGCCTTGCAGGTCCGCAAGTCGCTCGCGCGCTTGATCGACCTCGGCAAGATCACCTGGGAAGGCAAGGCCCGCGGCATGCGATACAGCGTCGCGGAGTAGCCGCTTGTGGGCGACACCGCGGCCGGGTTATGCAGCCGCGGTGTCGACTCGTGCGAGCGCCATCCTGCTCTCGGTTCTGCTGTCGGCCTGCGGCGCACCCGAGCCGGCCTCGCAGGCGAGCGCCGCAAAGAGCTCCGAGAAGGTCGAGGCCGATCCGCTGGTCGGCTATGACCTTCGACGCTTGCGTCCGCGCGAGGAGGAGCCGCTCGCGAAGATGTTCGATCGCCTGCAAGCCGAGGCGAAGGCCGAGGGCAAGCGGGTGGTCGTGCTGTTCTCCGCCGATTGGTGCGAGCCCTGCAAACACCTCGATCTCGAGCTCGGCAACATGCACCCGCGCTCGATGATCGGCAGCGTTCGCGTGCTCGAGCTCAAGGAGGACGACTGGAGCGCCGCCGCTCGGATGGACGAGTACAACGACCTGCGCCGCCGCTGGGAGCCCATCCTCGGCACCTATCCGCTGGTCGTGTTGCTCGACGACGCGGGCAAGCGGGTCGAAGAGATGAAGGAGGCCAAGGATCGCCTCGAAGCGCAGGGCCTCGACGCCACCTTGCCGCTGTGGTTCGCGAGCCTGGCGCAGTCTTGAGTCTCGAGCGGAGCCTCCAGTCTTGAAAGACCCCCACCGGGGGTCACCACGTGCGGCCGCAGCCAACGTGCGTCGAGCGAGCGAAGCGAGCGGCGCGAACGAGAGCGTTCGCGGGGGGCATCATAGCCGTTCGCTGGCGATGCCGACCTGAGCGATGCCGGCTTCGCGCGCGGCTGACATCACGTCGATCACCGAGCCGTACGGCACCTTGCCGTCGGCCTTCACCGCCACGCGTCCGTCCGACTGCGCCTTCTCGTTGGCGACCAACGCCTGGACGAGAGCGTCACGATTGCCGATCGGCGTCTTGCCCAGCGAGATCGCCCCGTTCGCGTCGATCTTGATCAGCAAGGTCGCGTTGGGATCGTTCTCGGTCTGCTCGATCGGACTCTGCGGGATCGCAATCGGCTGCTTGTGCTTGGGCGGAGGCTCCGACGCGACCATGAAGATGATCAACAGGCTCATCAGCACGTCGATCATCGGCGTCACGTTGATCTCGGCGAGGATCTCCGCCTGTTGCTCTTCCTCCACGAGCCCAACTTATCGCAAAACTCGAACCCGCGCCCTTCTCCGAATCAAGGGGCGAAACCAAGCCCGATCGCACGAAGGCGCGCGGGGGACCTCGAGCCCGAGGCGAAGCCGAGGGTGGCGGAGCGCGCGGAGGCCCGACGGGCCGAGCACGATCCGCGCCCAAGCTGGCGAGCACGCATAAGCTCGGTCACCTCGAGTCCGCAGAAGGCTCTGACCGGTCTCCAGCAACCAGCCGACAGCGCCCGCCAGCGATCAAAAAGAAAAGCGCCCACGGGCACCCGCTCTCCCCGGTACCGTTGCTGCCTTCCGGCCCTGGCGGGGTTAGGGGGAGAAGCGTCACCCGGGGCATGAACGGTCGCTTTTCACGTGGAGCGGCGACCGACGGAGAGGGCGGGATTCGAACCCGCGGTGGGTTTCCCCACACATGATTTCCAATCATGCACCTTCGACCACTCGGACACCTCTCCAAGGTGTGGACCGAGCTAGGAACGCGCCCGTTCTCGGCGGGCGCGTTCGGGCTGGTTTGTCAGGTAGCGGAGAGGGTGGGATTCGAACCCACGGTGGCTTTCGCCACACCAGATTTCGAGTCTGGCACCATCGACCACTCGGACACCTCTCCGGGGGCCGCGGAAGATAGCTTATTTTCGGGCTGCGCCACAGAGGCCGACCGGCTTTTGGCGAGAGCTGACGCACCGCCTTTGGCGCAGCGCCTCACGCGGCTCAGCCGAGCCGGTCGACGAGGGTCTTGGCGTGCAGGACGATCGCCTCGCGCAGCTCGGCGGGCTCGACGGACTCGAGCGCGTCGCCCAGCGAGAGCAGGCGCCGGGCGAGCTCGCGGCAGGACCGGTACGAGACCCGGCGCTCGAGCAGCTGGCCGTCTTCGATCCACGCGTCGCGCTGGCCGGGATCCCACACGTTGGGGTGCACCCAACGAGCCGTGGGCGCGCGGATGCGGATCACCGCGACGCCGGGCCGGTCCTCGTCGATGCCGAACGCGGGATCGTGATCGCCCCAAATCTTGTCGGGCGGAGGGATGGGCTCGCGCGGCGTGAGCCCGACGATCGGCTCGGCGCCCTCGATCTGCGCGACTCGAAAGCTGCGCGGCTCCTTGTGCGTGCGCGAGTAGGCGCGCAGGTACATGTTGCCGTCGTGCAGGCGCAGCTGCCAGGGCTCGATGTCGTGGAGGCGCATGCCTCCGCCGGGGCTCCACGGGCTCGCGTAGCGGATCTGCACGACCTGCTTGCCGATCGCACCGAACAATAGCGAGAGCACCTGCGGATCGGTGCGGCTGCCGGTCGTCAGCGTCGCGATCAAGCTGCCCGGCCGCGCGCCTTCGCTGGGCGTCTGCCCGCGCTCGCGCATCTCGGCGTCCATCTGCTCGGCGAGGCGTCGCAGTCGGATCGTGATCTCTTCGTCGGCGAGCGGCGCGAGCAGAGCCTCGGCGAACAGCACGGCCGAGAGATCCTGCGCGTCGGGATCGGTCAGCGGCAGCGTGAAGTGAGGATCCCGGAGCACCCAGCGACCCGCGGCGCGATCGAACTCGACCGGCGAGTCGCAGTGATCGCGCAGCCACGTCAGCGCGCGCTGGATCGAAGGGTAGGAGACGTCGGCGACCTTGGCGAGCTCCTCTTTGCTGGCCCCGCTCGGGTGCTCGCGCAGGTGCCGAAGCAGCTTCCTCGCGGTCTCCTTGACCAGTTCCGACGGCCCTTCGCTCATCACTCCCCCCGCTTCATCGAGTCGTTCACGACGACCACAGTACCAGGGCTTGCGCGTCGCGTTGACAGCGGGCATCGGCGGAGTCGCCGAGCAGCGCCTCGACCTGCGTGAAGGTCCGCTCGTCGAGCTCGATCGGTCCGGTCGGTCCGTGCACGGCGACGCGCAGGCAGGTCCGATCTTGCAGCGTGCGACCGTGCAGCTCGACTGTCATGCCGTCGCTGCGAGCGTCGCGGACCTGCCGGACGGCTTCGATGAGCAAGCTCAGCGTAGCCTCGCGCACGGGCCCGAGCGCGACCGGTCGGTGATCGATCTCGTCGGTGAAGCGCACCAGCGTCGCGCGCAGCTGAGTCAGGCGCTCGCCGATGAAGCCGGCCAGCGCGTCGAGCAGGCGACCCCAGTCGGGCACCCGCTCGAGCTCCGTCAGGCAAGTCCGCACCGCGCCCGAGCTCAACAGGATCCGCCGCAGCCGCTCGATCGAGTCCAGCGCGCGATCGAGTCGCTCGAGCGTGCGACCCTCGAGTCCGGCCGCGCGCAGCTCGTCGCGGCTCAGCTCGATCAGCACCAGCAGGCTCTGCAGCGGGTTGCCGAGCTCATGCACCGTGAGGCTGTGGACCGCCCGCGCGAGCTCGAGCTCGGCGACCAGGCGACGCGTGACCGTGAAATCGCGACCTTCGGACATGCCGACGCTGCGCGAGAGGGTCGCCGCATCGGTCCACGTTGTCGAGATCGCCCAGGGTTTGCTATGCGGGCGCCTCGGTGCGGAACATCCGACAGCACGTCAACCCGCTCGGGGCCGTGTACCTCGAGGCGCGGGCGCAGGCGATCACGCCGCCGCCGAGCTGTGCGCGAGTCGAGGTCGAGCTCGGCTGCGCCGACGCCAAGTTCTCGTTCGAGCTCGCCGAGCGCCACCCGACGTGGTTCGTGGTCGGGCTCGAGATCCGCGAGCCGCTGGTCGAGCGCAACCGGAAGTGGGCCCGGCGGCGCGGGCTCGGCAACCTCGAATTCGGCTACTCGAACATCAACGTCGATCTCGATCGGGTGTTCGCGCCGGCCAGCGTGGATCGCTTCCACGTGCTGTTTCCGGATCCGTGGTTCAAGGCCCGCCACCACAAGCGCCGCGTGGTCGAGCCGGGTCTGCTCGCCGTGGTCGCGCGGCAGCTTCGCAGCGGCGGCGAGCTGCACTTCGCCAGCGACGTGTTCGAGGTCGCGTTGGCGGCGATGGAGGAGCTCGAGCATGACGACGCGCTCGTGCTCGGGTTCGAGAACCTCGCTGGGCCCTGGTGCTTCACGCGAGAAAATCCGTGCGACGCCAGCAGTCGGCGCGAGGACACCACGCTCGCCCGCGGCCAGCGGGTCTGGCGGATGCGTTACCGAATGAGGACGAGTCCATGAGCGAGGCGGACAGCAACTACGCGTGGCTCGCCGCCGAGCCCTTCACGTTGGTGCTCAGCGCCGGGTTCTTTGGTTTTTATGCGCACGCGGGGGTGATCGCGGCGCTCGAGCGTGCGGGGCTGCGGCCGCGCCGGATCGTGGGGACCTCGGCGGGGGCGATCACCGGTGGCATGTGGGCGGCCGGCGTCGAGCTCGGGGCGATCATCGAGCTGCTCGGCGCGCTGCGGCGGGAGGACTTTTGGGATCCGAGCTGGTTGGGCTGGGGGGCGCGTGACTCCGATCCCGGCACGCGGCTCGGGATCTTGCGTGGGCGCAAGTTCGACGCGCTGCTCGGCAGGGCGCTCGCGCAGACGGAGCGCAACGTCCAGCAGATCGAGGACTGCCCGATCGCGCTGGCGATCGTCACTCACGAGCTGCGCCGCCGAACCACGGCAGTGCTCGATCGCGGGCCGCTGCGCCCGGCCATCCGCGCCAGCGCGGCGCTCCCGATCATGTTCGGTCCCGTGCGAATCCACGGCCGCCTCCACGCCGACGGAGGGATCAGCGATCGCCCAGGCTTCTCTGCGCTGGCGCCCGACGAGCGCACGCTCTACCACCACCTGCCGCACCAATCGCCATGGCCGCGACCGTC
>DATLLB010000359.1:0-2366 GCA_035538075.1 Enhygromyxa sp. | reverse complement strand
GCGGTTGATCGATGCCGGCCACGAGGTCGTGTTCGCGACCCCCGACGGGCGCCCTTCGGCCGCCGATCCACGCATCCTGAGCGGCCGCGGGTTTGGGCCTTTTCGCTATTGGCTGCGCGCGCGTCCGCACGCGCGCGAGCTTTATGGCGAGATGGAGGCGAGCGAGGCCTTTCGTCATCCCCTCCCCTTCGCCGAGCTCGATCCCGAGGACTTCGACGGCGTGGTGCTGACCGGCGGTCATGCGTCGGACATGAAGAGCTACCTCGAGTCCGCGCCCGTGCAGCAGCTCGTGCGCGCGCACCTGCAGGCCGGCAAGCCCGTCGGGGCGATCTGTCATGGCGTCCTGATCCCCGCCCGCGCGATCGATCCTGCGACCGGCAAGTCGAGCCTGCACGGACGCAAGACCACCGCGCTCACACGCGCGCAGGAGCTGTCGGCGTGGATGATGACCGGCCTGTGGCTCGGGTCCTACTACCGAACCTACAAGCAGACCGTGCAGGCCGAGGTCACCGACGCGCTCGCGCGAGCGGAGGACTTCGAGACCGGATCGTTCACGCTCGAGCGCGAGGGGCCCGATCGGCCCGAGGTCGGCTTCGTCGTGCGCGACGGCAGCTACGTGTCTGCTCGCTACTACGTCGACGCGTATCGCTTCGCCGAGGCCTACCTGAGCTTGCTCGCCGAGCACACGGCCGCGACCATGCGCGCCGCGTCGGCCTGATCACGCACATGATCACGCACAGCCGAGCTGCAGCTTGACCTTGACCGAGAGGCTCGCCGCCGCGTCGCCCTTGAAGAACGCGAGCAAGCGCGGCGACTCGGCCACGCGCGCGGCGATGTCGACCTCGTGCACCGACGAGGCGCCGGGCGTGGCCGGGCACTGCAGCACGACCACCATCTGATTGCTGCCCTTGTCGTCGACCAGCCAGTCGGACTCGGTCGCACTCAGGATCAGCAGCACGCTCGGCGAGCTGCCGCACTCGCCGGCCGGCAACTCCACGCGCTTCGAATTGGGCGGCGGACTCGACGTCCCCGCCTCCAAGCGATGCTCGGGCTGCCGGATTTCCCCCGCGCCGATCAACGTGGGGTTGTAGACCCGCGCGATCACGGAGTAGCTCCAATCGTTGCCGACGTTGCCGGTGACGGTCTCCTCCTCGATCCAGAAGCTGAGCTTGCAGGTCATCGCTGCGGACGAGTCTCGCACGAGCATTTTTTCCCCGCCAGTTGTGCGCAGCGCCGGCTTGGATCACGCTCGCCGCATGGCCGCTCTCGCGTACCTCCACACGATGATCCGCGTGCACGATCTGGACGCGGCGCTCGCCTTCTTCGCGTTGCTCGGGCTGTCGGAGCAGCGCCGCCGCGAGGTACCGGCCGGACGGTTCACGCTGGTGTTCCTCGCCAGCGAGCCCGGCGCCCCGGAGCTCGAGCTGACCTACAACTGGGATCAGGAGGAGCCGTACTCGGTCGGGCGCAACTTTGGCCACCTCGCGTATGCGGTCGACGACATCTATGCTGCGTGCGAGCGGCTGCAGGCGGGCGGCGTGAAGATCCTGCGACCGCCGCGAGACGGGCACATGGCGTTCGTGCGCTCGCCGGATCAGATCTCGATCGAGCTGCTACAGCGCGGGGAGGCCCTGCCACCGCGCGAGCCGTGGGCATCGATGGCCAATCAGGGCGAGTGGTGAGGGCTACTAAGACCCCCGCAGCCAGCCGTAGACTGAGCCATGCACGGCCGCTTCGCGTCCGCCTCGCTCGCACTGCGTGCGTGCGAGGATGGGGCGCGCACGTAGTGCTCGGTGGTACGTGGTGACCCCCTGAAGGGGGTCCTCTAGCAAGAAAGACCCCCGCAGCCGGCCGAAGACTGAGCCATGCACGTCCGCTTCGCGTCCGCCTCGCTCGCACGGCGTGCGAGCGAGGATGGGGCGCGCACGTAGTGCTCGATGGTACGTGGTGACCCCCTGAAGGGGGTCCTCGACTTCCTTCGCCGCGGGTCTCGTGCTCGGCACGAGGAGGAAAACTCAGTCGCACTGAGCCGGCAGCGGGCAGGCCCGCTGCGCGTAGGCACGCTCGGCCCCGTGCGGGAGCAGGTAGGCGATCGATGAGCCGATCGGCATCGGCAGCGGATCGTCGGGGCACGGGCTGCGATCGCGCTGCACGAAGGTGACGGTCTTGCCGTCGTCGAACAGCTCACTGCCCGCGTAGGCGGGCGAGAGCATGAAGTTGGCGACGTGCAGCTGGTGCTTGGCGAAGTCGATCGACGGCGGCTCGACACCCGCGTCGCACTGGATCGCACGAGCGAGCTCGTCGAGGCTGCGCACGATCGTGGGCGCCGACAAGCTGCCCTCCGCGGTGACTCGGCAGCCGCGCGG
>DATLLB010000358.1:0-2244 GCA_035538075.1 Enhygromyxa sp. | reverse complement strand
CGCGCAGGCGACCATCGCTGCGCTCGCCGACTGCTTCGTCAACGGTCCGCTCGCCGGTCGCGAGCTGGTCCGCACGCTGGCGCCCATGCCCGTGTCCGTCGGGCGTGACTAGCCTGAGACCTCGATGTCGACGCGGCGATCGTCCGGCCACTCGGCGGGATCGGTGTGCGCCTCGGCTTCGCCGTGGCTCTCGACGTCGATGCGCGTGGTCGTGAGCCCCTCGCGGTTGAGCGCCTCGGCGACCGCTTCGGCGCGGCTCATGCCCAGCTCGCGGTTGTAGTCATCAAGGCCACGCGGATCGGTGTGACCGATGACGACCAGCTCGCGACCGGCGAGCGGACCGTTGACGAAGCAGTCGGCGAGCGCAGCGATGGTCGCCTGCGCGTCGGCGTCGAGCTGGGCGCTGTCGTACTGGAAGTTGGCCTGCGCGGCGTCGATGCGGCAGAGATCGGCGACACCGACGTCGATGACCACCGCGGTGATGCGCCACTCGGGCGGATCACCCTGGTCGAGCGACGGCTGGGCGTCCACGCCGATCGGCGGATACCCACGCGCGCGCGAGCGCTGGCTCGCGCCGAGCTGGCCAGGTTCGACCTCGTCGCCGCGGTAGTCGGATTGTGTGGTCTCGGAGCTCTGCCGACGCTCACGGGCGGAGGCGCAGGCGACCATCGAGGCCAGCGTCACAATCCCGACGAGCTGCAGAGTGCGTGATTGTGTGGACATGCGTGTCCGAGATCAGTGCAATCGCTGAGCCATGGTCTCGGGGCTCGATCGACGCAGGCCGATCGTCATCTCGCCCTCGACGCGCACTCCGTCGGCGGTGACCGTGGGCGCGGCGTTCGGGAGCCCGAAGCAGATCCGCTCGATGTTGCTCTGCTCGCCCGGCTCGTCGAACGCGAAGGTCAAGGTCCCCGACATGTTCCAGCGCAGCTCGGCGCTGGACTGCGCCAAGCGGGCGTTGATGGCGTCCACCACGGCCTGTTCGACGAAATCGGGCATCCAGGCCACGTCGAGCGCGCCGAAGCGCAGGTGGACCGCGAGCGCCACACCCTCCGGCGAAGGTTCGAGGCGTGGGACCAGCAGCAGCTCGACTCGCTGCGTGCGGAACTCGTCGAACAGCGCCCGCTCGGGCCAGCGAACGATCGCTCGCGCGGCCAACGAGAGGCCCTGATCGGCGATCATCTGGGCCTCGAACAGCTCGTCGACGTCGAGCCAGCGCGGATCGTCGTCAGGCTCGGCGCGGAGATCGACGCGCAGCGGAATCAACGACTGCGCCAGTCCGCGCAGCTCTTCGGTGGTCAAGGTCGCGGTCAATTTCATGAAGATGGAGAGATTGCGAAGTTCGTGCCGGTCTGCGCCGCGGCGTCCGCCGAGTCGAACGTGGCGGGCTCAGCACCGCAATTGATGCATGAAAATTCAATGCGGGTTTGTCGGCCTCGGCCGAGCCTGCAATGCTGCGGAAACGATGAGGCAATCCTCGCTGCGCACGCTCCTGCGATTCACCGGCCTGCCAACGTTCGTGCTCGCGTGCAGCGATCCGGGCTCACAGAGCGGTCAGACCAGCTTCTCGACCGGAACCGGCGTGAGCTCGCAGGACGAGGTCGGCGACGGTGATGGTGAGGGTGAGGGTGAATCGGTGGACGACGGTGACGGTGATTTGGGCGGCGGTGGCGAAGCGGGCGAATGCAGCGAAGGCGAGGAGCAGTGCAAAGCCGACACCGGTCATCGCGTGTGCAGCGGGGGAATGTGGACTCCTCAGCCGTGTGCCGACGGCAGCTATTGTGACGAGCAATCGGACTCGTGCATCACGTGTGTTTGTGTGCCGGGCGAGCCGAGCGGCTGCGCGGACGCGAGCAACGTCGAGGTCTGCAGCGCCGATTGTTCCGGCTATCAGCCGCAGCCGTGCCTGGGCGGCGTGTGCCTCGACGGCGCCTGCATCGATCTGGTCTGCGTGCCCGGCCAGCTCGGCTGCGCCGACTCGGACAGCGTGCGGGCCTGCAACAACGAGGGCACGGCCTGGAGCCCACCCGAAGATTGTGAGGTCGGCGAGGCCTGCTACGTGGGCAAGTGCGTGAGCGCGTGCGAGCTGGCGACCACCAGCAAGTCCAACCTCGGCTGCGAGTTCTGGGCGGTCGACATGGAGAACCTGCCGCCGCGCGACCGCTACACCTACGCGGTTGCAATCTCCAATCCCAGCTTCGACGACCCCGCCGTGGTCGCGTTCTGGGACGCCAACGGCGGGGT
>DATLLB010000357.1:0-5235 GCA_035538075.1 Enhygromyxa sp. | reverse complement strand
TCTCGATACTGGGTAAAATCGAGATGGTCGCGACCATCTCTCGACTGGGTGGTCGCAAAATCGAGATGGTCGCGACCATCTCGGATCTCGACTCTGGGCAAAAATGAGATGGTCGCGACCATCTCGGATCTCGACTCTGGGCAAAATTCAGATGGTCGCGACCATCTCCCGACTGGGTGGTCGCAAAATCGAGATGGTAGCGACCATCCTCGATCTCGATTCTGGGCAAAATTGAGATGGTCGCGACCATCTCGCAAGTGCGGTCGAGCAGATCGGAGATGGTCGCGACCATCTCGCAACTGCGGCCGAGGAGATCGGAGATGGTCGCGACCATCTCGCAAGTGCGGTCGAGCAGATCGGAGATGGTCGCGACCATCTCCGACTCGACTCTGGGCAAAATTGAGATGGTCGCGACCATCTCCGATCTCGACCCTGGGCAAAATCGAGATGGTCGCGACCATCTCGAGCGCTCGCGTTCGACGCGAGCGCCTCTCGTCGGACCGCGTCAGACCTTGGGCTTGCCGGTCAGCGTCAGGGTGATCTGCGCCGCCCCAGTCTCGTTGTTCGAGAAGTTGTATGTGGTCGTGATCGGGGTCTGATAGAACTGGGTCGTATTGGTGTCGCGCAGCTCGGTCCGTGGGCCCGAGCCGATCCACCACCAGAGGGTGGCGCCCGACGAATTGGTGGTCTGGGCGTCGGTGTTGAACGTGAGACCCGGGGTCGAATAGCCGCTCCACGCGAGGATCCGGTCTACGGTGATAATCGTCAGGTTGGTCATGTCGTCGCTCTCTTTCGTTGGTGGGGGGCTCAGCCGCGAGCGCGGGCGAGCAGCTCGTCGATGCTACGGCGTGTGTCGGGATCCGCGTTGAGGGCCATCGCCGCGGCGCGCTCGAGCAGGACGCGCGCAGTCTCGCGGTCGCCTCGCTCGAGCTCGAGCTCCGCGAGCACGGGCAGGATCGGCAACAGCACGGCGTGCTCGGGAGACAGCTCGCGCTCGAGCACCTCGACCGCATGGCGGGCCAGCTCGAGCGCGCGCTCGTGCTGACCGAGCCTGAGCAGGGCCTCGGCGAGGTTGCCCTCGGCAAGCGCGAGCGGGACCGAGTTGGCGTCGGTGTGCTGGCGGGCGAGGCCCAGTGCTTGCTCGAAGATCGCAGCCGCAGCGGCGGGCCGCTGGTCCTGCAGCGCGACCACGCCGACCGCCGACAGCACGTCGATGCGCAGCGGGTTGGTCGGTCCGATCGCGACCAGCGAGATGGTGTCGGCCTGCTCGGCGTGAAAGCGGACGCAGTCGAGATCACCGAGCCGATCACAGGCGGCGGCGATGGCCACGTGAAAGCGGACGGCCAGCTCGCCGCGCGGTCCTTGCTCGGCAATCGCATGCTCGAGGCCGCTGACCAGCTTGGTGCGCGCGAGCGCGGCTTGATCGGCGCCGATCAGCGTGAGCCCCTCGGCGAGCAGCGAGCGCGCGGGAGAGTCGTCGATGATCATCGGCCCCACGCTGCCGAGCTCGAGCTCGAGCTGACGCGCGTCTTCATGCGCCTGCAGAGCTTCGTTGCTGCGACCCAGCAGGTTGAGCACGTGCGCCAGTGAGCGCAGCGCGGCCGCCCGATCCCAGGCCGCCGTCGGACCGACGCGCTCGTAGCTGGCCAGCGCCTCGCGGATCGCAGCCTCGGCCTCGACCATGCGCGAGTCGAGGATCAGGTAGTGGGCGTAGTCATGCTGGATGCGTGCGCGTCGGTGCGGGCTCGGCTCGATCGCCTCGAACAGCGCGGCGTGTCGGCTCCAGGCCCAGTGCGCCCGCTGCTTGTCGAGCGTGGTGACGGCGTCGATGTTGAACAGCTCGCTCCACGCGTCGGCGCTCAGCTCGACGTCGTGCATGGCCGTGCCGATGTCGATCGCACGGCCGAGCTGCGCGCGGGCGGCCTCGATCTCGTGGACCTTGTGATGGAGGCTGCCGAGCGCGAGCGCGGCCTCGCCGAGCAGCGGCTTGTCACCGAGCTCGCTCGCGCGCGCGGCCACACCTTCGATCACGCGAATGCGCTGGGCGTAGGTCCGCTCGTTGCCGACCGCAGTGGCGATGAGCTGGCGGCGAAGCGTCGCGATCTCCTCGGCCTGCTCGGGCGTCGCGGTCTCGTACTTGGTGCGCAGCACGGCCTCCGCCAGACAGGCTTTGGGATCGGGCAGCGCTCCAAACCACTCGATCACGCCTTGCGCCGTCGTGACCTCGCCGTTCTCGACCGCACGTAGGAACGCGTCGAGGCCATGGAGGCCGCGCGACAAGCAGAGGCTGCGGCGGTCGAGCGCCTGCGCCGAGTAGAGCTGGCGGACGTGCACGTCCTCGCAGCTCTGGGTCGCGGCCGCGGACCAGTCGGCCGTCCAGCCGTCGATCAGCGTCTCGGTTCGCCGCGCGAGCTCGGTGCCGAGCTGCGCGGTGACGGCAAGGCGCCGCTGCTCGGTCCACAGCGACTCGGCCGGCGCGGCCGCCCGAGCGCACGGGGCCGGCAGCTCGATCGTCTCGCGATCGGGCGTGAGCGCGAGCGCAGCTGCGGTCGCGAGGATCGCGGTCGCACCCGCAGCGATCGCAGGCGCGAGCCAGCGACGGCGCGGAGGCGCGAGCGCGGCCAGCAGCGCGGGCACATCCTCGAAGCGATCGCGCGGCTCGACGGCGAGCCCGCGCGAGAGCGCCCGATGCAGTCGCGCCGGCAGCCGCACGTTGGCGGGCAGCGGCACCAGCCCGTTGCGCAGCCGCTCTTGCCGAGGCGGTCGAGCGCCGCACAGCGCCTCCCACAGCGACACGCACAGCGAGTACTGATCGCTGCGCGCGTCGGCGAAGCGACGATCCCAGTGCTCGGGCGCCGCGTAGGACGGCGTGCCCAGGAAGCTGTCGACGCCGGTGAGGCCCTCGCCGAACGGGGTCGAGTTGCCGCCCATGCTCTGGATGCCGCTCGGCGGGCCGGAGTGGCTGGCGTCGAGATCGAGATCGCCGTCGAGCGTGTCGGCGGCCTTGACCAGGCCGAAGTCGATGATGCGCACGCGCCCGTCGTCGCCGAGCAGCACGTTCTGCGGCTTGATGTCGCGATGGATCAACCCCGCCGCATGAATGGCCGCGAGCCCATGCCCGGCGGCGATCCAGTGCCGGACGATCTCGCTGCGCTTGCGCGGCGCCGCGGCAGCCCACGCGCCCAGCGTGCGCCCGGGGACGTACTCCATCGCGATCCACACGCGTCCCTCCCAGCGCCCGACGTCGTAGACCGGGACCACGTTGGGGTGGGAGATGCGAGCGAGGCCCTGGGCCTCCCGAAAGAAGCGCTTCTCCTTGTTGTCGCTCGGGCCGCGCAGAAACTTGAGCGCGACGCGACGCATGAGCTTCTCGTCCCACGCCTCGTAGACCGTGCCCATGCCGCCGGCGCCGAGCTTGCGCTCGAGTCGGAAGCGATCGACGGTGCCGAGCAGCTCGTCGACGACCAAGCGCTGCGCCACGCTCTGACCGGCCTCGGTCTCGAGCGTGATCGTCCGGTGCTCGTCGTCCTCGAGGTCGGTGCCGGGCGTGTTGGCGTGGGTCTCCATGGCGCTCCGGATCGTCAGGGCTCCGCGATCAGCAGTCGGCGCACGCCGATCCGCAGCTGGGTCGCGTTGGCGCGGCGCTCGATGATCGCCCCCGCGTCGCGGACCTTGTGATCGGCGAGCTGCTTGCGTGCGCGGTGGATCCAGAGGTTGGTCATGTGCGGCTCGACGCCGAGCATCTTGGGCAGCTCGTCGCGCTGCACCCAGCCGCGCTCGGACTCGGGCAGCTCGCTGCGGCCGTCGTCGAGGCGCGTGCGCGCGAGCAGCAACAGCAGCGCGAGGTGAGCCCGCGGCTCGAGCTCGATGCGACCGCTGCCGCACTCGAGCGTGAGCTCGACGTGCTCCTGATCGCGGCTGACGAAGAAGCGAAACTCGAGCGCGTGGAGGCGCAGCTCGTTGTCGAGCTCGCGCGTGTCGGGCAGCGACGTGGGCAGCGTCAGCCGCCACGGGCGTCCGCCGGCGAACAGCGTCTCGCCCTCGCTCGCCGGGCTGACCTTGGTTCTCGCCTCGACCACCCAGGTGCCGTCGAGATCGCGATAGATGGTCAGCTCGGGCGCGTCGTCGGAGGGCAGCGAGAGCAGCTCGTTCTCGGCGATCCGGACCTCACCGTCGGCCGCGGTCGCGACCAAATGTGGAGCCGAGTCGTCGACCAACCGGAAGCTGCGGCGGCCCGCCAGGACCAGCTCGGTATCGCGCCGCAGCTCGACCTGCTCGCCTGCCGCCAGCGTCTGCGTGCCGACCACGGTGCCGTTGCGACTGCCGAGATCCTGGATCCAGCGACGGCCGTCCCAGATCAGCTCGGCATGAAAACCCGAGACGCGCGGCTCGTCGACGCGCAGCTGGCAAGCCGGCGCACGACCGAGCAGGTGGCGAGCCGACAGCCAGTAGCGCTCACCCGTCGCCTGGTCCTCGAGCAGCGCCACGCGGGCTAACCTACCGCCCTTTCGTGCGTGCCTGGCCGTGCACTCGGCCGTGCTCGTCGAGACCATCGCCACGACGACACGATGCCGCCCGAGCCGGTATCACGCATGGTCACACGCTATCACACGCTATCAGCCAGCGCGATTACGCTCAGCGCTATGCCGAGGAACCCTAATCCCAATCCCAGTCGCTGTTTTCGTAGCGTTCGCGCGCGCCCGGATCGAGACCGTCGGTGATGCCGAGTGCCAACCACAGCTCGATCGGCACCACCACCGCTCCGATCACGCCGACGAAGATCCCGAGCACCACACCGATCGCCTTGTTGGGCAGCACCGCCAGCAAGAACGCGCGGGCGCTGAGCGGGACGAGCATTGTGCCTGCGATCAGGCTCATGCACAGCAGGGCTCGGATCGAGTCCGAGTAGGCGTCGCGCGAGCCGTCCTCGTTCCACTCCGGCGCGCCGTTGCCGAACAGCAGCAGCGCGAGCAGCAACAGCACGAGCGCGATCACCAAGAAGATGATCCCGCGGCGGACCTGGGTCTGACGTTGCTCGGCGACCGGCTCGCTGATCATCGCTCCCAGCCGCTCGTGCGCAGGCCGTCGATGATCGCCCGCCCGCGGTGCCCCCAGATCGGGTGCGGCTCTTGGCAGCTCTGGTCGGCCAGCTTGTTGGCGGCGTCGGAGGTCGTGATGCCCTCGCGCTTCGACAGCTCGAGGATCCGCTTGGTCACCACGAACACCGCGTTGTCC
>DATLLB010000356.1:0-4081 GCA_035538075.1 Enhygromyxa sp. | reverse complement strand
CGCAGGCGTTGGTGCGATCCATCGTCACGTCGACGATGTCCTGCGCGAGCGTGCGCGCCGGGTTGAGGTCACTCCAGCAGCGCAGGGTTCGATCGGCCTGGATCGCGCAGCCGCCCAGCTCGCTGATCACGATGCGCTCGGCGTCGACGATCCCCTCGATCGTCCGCCACTTGCTTTCATCATCGCGGACACAGCGGACGCGCCCGTCAATGTCGGCGCGACAGACCTCGTCGCGGCTCACTGCGACCACACGCGCGGCACTGACCCCCTCGACGCGGGTCGGGCCCGAGCGCTGGCGGGCGTAGAACTCCGTGGGGCCCAGCTGCGGGCGCAGGCGGGCCTGCAGGGTCGCATCCTGGCCCCAACACCACAGCGCGCCGAGCTGATCGACGGCACAGCCGAGGCTGTACTCTTCGCCGTCGGCGATGTCGAAGTCGACCCAGCGATCGCTGGGCATGGCGTCTTGCTCGACGACCACCGTCGTGCCTTGGGGCTTTGCGTCTGCCACCGCTTGGTCGTGCGTGCAGGAGCCGAGCGCGATCCAGAGCGTCGACGCTCCGAGAACATGTCCGCGCCTCGCCATGGATCGAGGATACCCGGCACGACGCTCGAGTGATCAGACCAGCGCTTCTTCGCGGCGGAGGGCGGTCTCGCCTTGCAGTCGCTCGAGGGTGGCCAACAGCTCCGCGTCGCCGCCCTCGGGCATGCGGATGTCGACGGTCACGAACAGGTCGCCCCGCGGCTCGCCCTTGATGCGCACGCCCTTCTCGCGCAGGCGCAGCGTCTGGCCGTTCTGGGTCCCGGCGGGCAGCTTCACGGTCACGCCACCCCACGGCGTGGGCACGTCGATCGGTCCGCCGCGGTACGCCTCGTAAGCGGTGACGGGCACCTTCATGCGCAGGTTGGTGCCGTCGCGCTCGAGGTTGCGACCCGGCATCACGCCGACGGTCAAGATGATGTCGCCGGGCGGATCGCCGGCGCCGCCTTGCCCACGCAGCCGCAGCTTGCTGCCGTCGGTGATGCCTTCGGGCACGCGCACGTCGAGCGTGCGGGACTGGCCGGTCGACTCGATGCGCAGCGGCACGGTCACGCCGAGCAGCGAGTCGAGCAGGGAGACCTTGATCTCGCCGTGGATGTCGCCGCCGCGACGGGTGGTGGGGCCGCGGGTCGCTCGGCCGAAGATGTCGCCGTCGACTCGCCCGCCGCCGAACAGGCGCGAGAGCAGATCATCGAACGAGGTCTCGCGCGCGTCGCCGAAGTCCGAGAAGCCGTACGAGTAGCCGCCGGGGCCAGCGCCTCCGAAGCCGCCCGGATAGCCGCCGTAGCTCTGCGAGCGCGCTTGCTTGTAGGCCCGGGCCCGCTCGGCGTCGAAGCCCTGCGTCAGCGACATCTCGCCGAACTCGTCGTACAGGCCGCGCTTGTCGGGGTCGCCGAGCACTTCATAGGCGTTCGAGACTTCCTTGAAGCGCTCCTCGGCCGACTTGTCGCCCGGGTTCTTGTCCGGGTGGAAGCGCCGCGTCAGCGAGCGATACGCCTTCTTGATCTCCTCTTGCGAGGCCGAGCGCTCCACGCCTAGCGATTGGTAGAGGTCTTTCATAGGCCGCTGCGCGCCGAGCTTAAATACCTCGAATCGGGCCGCAACCGGAGCGCGTACGGAGTCCAGCAAAGCTGGACGGAGTCCGCGTAGGTAGACGAGCACGGCCGTAGGCCGCGCACAGTCAACCCCTCGCCGCTCGGGCCGCCCGCTCGCGAAGAGGGCCTCAGCGTGGTATCTCAGCGCCGCATGGCTTCGCAGTCCCCCGATTCCTCGATCGAGCGCACCAGCCTGGGCGACGCGTTGAAGGCGCATCCGTACGCGGACTTCCTCGCGCGCATGCAGAAGCCCGGGCGCTACCTCGGCGGCGAGGAGCAGGCGATCATCAAGGACCACGCCGGGCTGGCGTGTCGGTTCGTGCTCGCGTTCCCCGATCTCTACGAGATCGGCATGAGCCACCTCGGCACCCGGATCCTCTACGACCTGATCAACAAGTCGGAGGATCTGTGCTGCGAGCGAGCGTTCTCGCCGTGGGCGGACATGGAGGCCGAGCTGCGCGGGCGTAGCCTGCCGCTGGTCAGCCTCGAGAGCTACACGCCGCTCTCGCAGTTCGATGTGGTCGGCGTGTCGCTGCAGTACGAGCTGAGCTACAGCAACGTGCTGCTCAACCTCGAGCTCGGCGGCATCCCGCTGCGCTCGAGCGCGCGCGGTGACGCGGATCCGATCGTGATCGCGGGTGGGCCGACCGCGACGCATCCCGAGCCGCTCGCGTCGTTCATCGATCTGTTCTTGGTTGGCGAGGCCGAGGAGATCCTGCCCGAGCTGCTGCGGACGATCGGTCGGATGCGCAGGGCAGGGGAGCCGCGGCTGGCGATCCTCGCCGCGGTCGCCAAGCTGCCGGGCATCTACGTGCCGCGCTTTTATCGGGTCGAGGTCGAGCCGCGCACCGAGCTGGAGGTGGTGGTCGGGCTCTCGGCCGAGGGCGAGGCCGCGGGCGCGCCGGCCAGGGTCGAGCGCGTGTTCGTGCGCAACCTCGACGACTTCAAATTTCCGACGCGCTTCCCGATCCCCTATGCCGAGGCGATCTTCGATCGCGCGAGCGTCGAGATCACGCGTGGCTGCACCGAGGGTTGTCGCTTCTGCCAGGCCGGGATGATCTACCGGCCGGTCCGCGAGCGCACGCCGGAGCAGATCATCGCGGCGGTGCTCGAGGGCACCGACGCGGCCGGCTTCGACGAGGCCAGCCTGACCGCGCTCAGCACCGCCGACGTGTCGTGCATCGACCCGTTGATCAAGGCGCTGGTGCCCGAGCTGGCCAAGCGCAAGGTGTCGCTCGGCATCGCCTCGCTGCGGGCCTACGGGCTCAACGAGAGCATGCTCGACGAGATCAAGAAGGTCGGCATCGACGGCCTGACGTTCGCGCCCGAGGCCGGCACCCAGCGGATGCGCGACGTGATCAACAAGAACGTCAGCGACGAGGACATCCTGGCCTCGGCGCGTCGCATCTTCGAGCGCGGCTACGAGCGCATGAAGATGTACTTCATCATGGGCCTGCCGACCGAGACCGACGAGGACGTGGTCGGCATCGTCGAGACCGGTCGGATGGTCCGCAACGTCGCGCGCGAGCTCCAGCTCGAGCGCATGCCGACCGTCACGATCAGCGTCTCGCAGCACGTGCCCAAGCCCCACACGCCGTTTCAGTGGGCGGCGATGGACAGCATGGAGGACCTCGAGAGCAAGGTCCGGATGCTGCGCGACATGGCCAAGCAGGCCAAGCTCGGCCTGAAGACCCACGACGTGCGCGAGAGCTGGCTCGAGTGTTTGTTCGCGCGTGGTGATCGGCGGATGGGCGAGGTGCTGGAGACCGCCTACCGTGCGGGCGCGCGCTTCGACGGCTGGAAGGAGCGGTTCTCGTTCAGCCTCTGGCTCGACGCGCTCGAGGCTCACGGCGTGCGGCCTGAGGTCTACACGCGCACGCTGCCGGTCGGCGTGCCGCTGCCGTGGTCGCACCTCGACATGCAGCTCGAGCCTGGGTTTTTGGAGAGCGAGTATCGCAAGGCGCTCGCCAGTCGGGTCTCGCCGCCGTGCGGCAAGCCGGCGGGCGCCCAGGTCCATCACACGACGATCGAGGCGGCCGAGGCCGAGCGCAAGCGCTTGGTCTGCTACGACTGCGGCGTCGCGTGTGATCTCGGGGAGATGCGATCGGAGCGGATCGTCGCGCTGCGCAGCTTGTCGAGTCGCGCGGAGCAGCGTGCGATCGAAGACGAGGCGGCCGAGCGCGAGGCGGCGGCACGCGAGGCTCAGCCGCAGGTGGTCTCGCTCGACCGGCTGCGCGGGCGTACGGCCAGCAGCAAGCTCGCGGACGACAGCGCCTTCAAAGCGGCCGCGGAGGCGCCCTACAGCAAGGTCCGGTTCTTCTTCGCCAAGCGCGGGACCTTCCGGTTTCTGAGTCAGCTCGACCTCGTGCGCATCATCCCTCGCATGTTTCGGCGGGCTGGAATCGAGGTCGGGTTCTCGCGCGGGTTCTCGCCGCAGCCCCGCATGAGC
>DATLLB010000355.1:0-9622 GCA_035538075.1 Enhygromyxa sp. | reverse complement strand
CAGCTGGTCGAGCTCGCGCCCGATCGCCGCGATCTGGTCGGCGACGCCACGTTTCGTCTGGTCGAGCTCTACCGCCGTCACGATCGCGCCGAGCAGGCGACCTTGCTGCTGCGAAAATTCTGGGAGATCGGGATGGAGCGCGGCAGCGCGGGCGTGGTGCCGTATGGGGCCCGCTTCGCGCCCGAGACGGTCACGACCATGGTGATGGTCGACGTCGATCGTCTGAAGGCCAGCCGCCTCCATCAGGATCTGCCGGCTGACGCCAAGGACATGATGTTCACCTGCGACGACGCGCGCCGCGAGCAGCTGGAGGCCGAGGTGAAGGCGCGGCGCGAGGCCAAGCGAGCCGAGCGGCTCGCGGCCATGAGCCCGGAGGAGCGCGAGGAGTTCGAGAAGACCGAGGCCAAGCGACGCGAGCGCTTCAGCGGTGGTCGCAACGACGACGAGCAGCTCAGCGAAGAGGAGCGAGAGAAGCGGTACGAGGAGGAGCGGGCCGTGTTCAGCGATCTGTGCACGATCGCCGCCGCGCTCGGGCTGACGGATCACCGCGACTTCTCGCTGTTCCTCGGCGCCAGCAACCATGACGACTCGGGGCAGTCGATCGCGCTGGTGCGTGTGCCCGAGCTGGAGTCGCGCTTGTCGGCGTCGGTCGAAGCGGGGCGGCTGGTGCTCGAGCCCGAGCAGACGATCGAGGGCCGCGATCTCTCGCTCATGCCGCAGAGCGTGCGCGACAAGCTGCGCGTGTGGACGATCGTCGACCACGAGTTTCGCAAGGCGCCCGTGCAGCTGATGAGCTTCGATCGCGACGAGCTGTTCATCGCCCCGAAGGCGCTGGTGCCCGGCTTGCTGCACGCGCGCGCGCACGATCAGACCCGCCTCGATCCCAAGCTTCGCGCGCTGATCGAGCAGGTCCCGGCCGACGTCGCGTTCACGACGATCATCACGCCGCAGGCGACCCAGGCGTTCATGAGCGAGATGGGGGCGATGGCCAAGCTGCTGCCCAACCCCGAGGGCCTGCTGATCGCCGCGGTCGTCTACGACTACGCCGGGTTGTTCGTGCGCGTGCCGACCGAGGACTCGGTCAAGGCCTGGGTGATCCTGAGCCTCGCTCGCAAGCTGCTCGACGGGGCCGAGGCCGACGCCGAGCAGAGCGATGGCGAGGTCAACTTCATGACCAACATCGACATCTCGCAGACGCGCGACGGCAAGGCGCTGCTGATGACCAACATTTTGACCAAGGCCGCGGTGACGCAGGTGTTCTTGGGGTACTGATGAGACGCGTTGCAGAAACACTTGGGGTCTGGCTGGCGCTGCTCTGCGCGGCTTGTGTCAAAGCGGGCATCGAGGACGACGACATCGCGGAGGAGGAGAGCAGCGGCACGGAGACCGGTACGATCGAGCGCTGCGAAGAGCAACTGACGCACTCCGATTGCGACGCGTTGAACAATCCGGAGTGGAGCTTTCAATGCGAGTGGGTCGACGTCTGGAGCTCCCCGGGGTCGTGTGACCGGGGGACGACCCAGGCTCAGTGCGTGACCTTCAACTCGCCGGGAGCTGGCTGCAGCTCGGATTTTGCTTGTGGTGCTGACACGGAAGCAGGCGGTCCGAGGACATTCGTCCGTGACGCGGGCGAGGCGGGCGTCCAGGTGATCCAGGCGGAGATCTGCGGGCTCGATCCGGAGTGGGGTGTCTGGGAGCAGTGCCAGTGGGATCCGATGGGCAACGTGACGCCGCATCCGGCGTGTGCGTGCGGTTGCTGAACTTGCTACGTTCGCCGCGATGGCGAAGACCGACGGCCCCGACATCCGAGCCCCGCGCGGCGCCCAGCTCACCTGCAAGGGTTGGGTGCAAGAAGCGGCGCTGCGCATGCTGATGAACAACCTCGACCGCGAGGTCGCGGAGGCGCCCGAGCAGCTGGTCGTGTATGGCGGCACGGGCAAGGCGGCGCGCTCGTGGCCGGACTATCACCGCATCGTCGCTTCGCTGCGCAGCCTCGAGCGCGATGAGACGCTGCTCGTGCAGAGCGGGCGCGCGGTGGGAATCTTCAAGACCCACGAAGATGCGCCGCGCGTGTTACTGGCCAACTCGCTCTTGGTGCCGAAGTGGGCGACGTGGGAGGAGCACAACCGGCTCGCGGCGCTCGGGCTCACGATGTTCGGGCAGATGACGGCGGGCAGCTGGATCTACATCGGCACGCAGGGACTCTTGCAGGGCACCTACGAGACCTTCGCCGAGTGTGGGCGTCAGCGCTTCGGCGGCGAGCTCGGCGGGAAGTTGATCGTGACGGGTGGGCTCGGCGGCATGGGTGGCGCGCAGCCGCTGGCGGCGACGATGGCGGGCGCGGCGATCCTGTGCGTGGAGGTCGATCCCGATCGCATCGCTCGCCGGGTCGAGCACAAATATTTGATGCGAGGGACTCGTGATCTCGACGAGGCGCTCGCGTGGCTGCGCGAGGCCCAGAAAGACAAGACACCGCTGAGCGTGGGCCTCGAGGGCAACTGCGCCGAGGTGCTGCCCGAGCTGGTGCGCCGCGGGATCATCCCCGACATCGTCACCGATCAGACCTCGGCCCACGATCCGCTCAAGGGGTATGTGCCCGACGGCCTGAGCCTGGCCGAGGCCGTGGCGCTGCGCGAGCGCGATCCCGACGAGTACGTGCGCCGATCGATCGCGGCGATGGGCAAGCACGTCCGGGCGATGCGGGCGATGCAGGACGCAGGCGCGGTCGCGTTCGACTACGGCAACAACATCCGCGCGTTCGCGGTCGAGGCCGGGGTCGACGACGCGTTAGCGATCAAGGGCTTCATCCCCGAGTACATCCGCCCGCTGTTTTGCCAGGGCAAGGGGCCGTTTCGCTGGGCGGCGCTGTCGGGCAACCCACAGGACATCGCCAAGACTGATCGGGCGATCCTCGAGCTGTTCCCCGAGGACGCGCACCTGCGACGCTGGATCGAGATGGCCGGCGAGCAGGTCGCGTGGCAGGGCTTGCCCGCGCGGATCTGCTGGCTCGGCTACGGCGAGCGCGAGCGGGCCGGGCTGCGCTTCAACGAGATGGTCGCCAACGGCGAGCTCGAGGCGCCGGTCGTGATTGGCCGCGATCACCTCGACTGCGGCTCGGTGGCCTCGCCCAATCGCGAGACCGAAGCGATGAAGGACGGCTCGGATGCGATCGCGGACTGGCCGATCCTGAACGCGCTGATCAACACGGCCGCAGGCGCGAGCTGGGTGTCCGTGCATCACGGGGGCGGCGTGGGCATCGGCTACAGCATCCACGCGGGCATGGTGGTAGTCGCGGATGGGACTGAAGCGGCCGCGCGGCGCCTAAAACGGGTGCTGACGACCGATCCGGGCATGGGCATCGTCCGCCACGTGGACGCTGGCTACGAGGAGGCGATCGAGTTCGCCAAGCGCTACGGCGTGCAGATCCCGGGCACGACCGTGCTCACGGAGCCGGTCTCCAACACCTGGCCGGAGCGCGAGTCATGAGCGTCGCGCTGACTCGTGCGGCCCAGCTGCTGACCTTGGCTGGCGACGCAACTCCGCGAGCAGGCGCGGCGCAGGCCGAGCTCGGCATCCTCGAGGACGCGACGATCGTCCTCGACGACGATCGCATCACCTGGATCGGCTCGCACGACGAGTTCACCGCGGCGCACGAAGCCGGGCGCCTCTCGGTCGACACGATCCACGACTGCGCAGGCATGGTGATCATGCCCGCGCTGGTCGACTCGCACACGCACCTCGTGTGGGCGGGCCATCGCCGCGACGAGCTGGAGCTGCGCCTGCGCGGGGCCGACTACGAGCAGATCTTCGCGGCCGGCGGCGGGATCCTGTCGAGCGTGCGCCAGACCCAGGCGACCAGCGAGCAGCAGCTCTACGAGCAGAGCCTGCGCCGGATCGAACGCATGCGCGCGTGCGGGACCACGACGTTCGAGATCAAGAGCGGCTACGGGCTCGAGCTCGAGCTCGAGCTTCGCCAGCTGCGAGTCGCGAGGCGCCTGCGCGACGAGGCCGGCTTTCGGATCAAGACCACCTGCTTGGCCGCGCATGCGTTCCCCGAGCGCGCGCGCGCGAGCGAGGCGGCTCGGGCCGCGTACATCGACGAGATCTGCGAGGTGATCCTCCCGGCCGTGGTCGCCGAGGGCCTGGCCGACTACGCCGACGTGTTCTGTGATCGCGGGGCCTTCACCAAGCAGGAGGCCGCGAAGGTGCTCGACAAGGCGCTGGCGCTCGGGCTCTCGCTGCGCCTGCACGCCAACGAGTTTGGCCACACGGGCGGGGCCGAGCTGGCCGCCGAGCTCGGCGCCAAGTCGGCCGATCACCTCCTCTACCTGCGCGACGATGAGCGCGCCGCCCTGCGCGAGGCCGGCG
Organism: Enhygromyxa sp.; assembly: GCA_035538075.1. Lineage (GTDB taxonomy): Bacteria > Myxococcota_A > Polyangia > Nannocystales > Nannocystaceae > Plesiocystis. The sequence continues at coordinate 5,254 of DATLLB010000355.1, read as the reverse complement.
TGGTCGCGACATTGCTACCGGGTACTTCGTTGGTGCTCGGCAAGCCGCACGCCGACGGGCGAGCGTTGATCGACGCCGGCGTTGCGGTCGCCGTGGCCACGGACTGCAACCCCGGCTCGTGTGCGATCGAGAATCTGGCGATGGTGCTCGCGCTGGCGTGCTACGGCTGCAAGTTGAGCCCGGCCGAAGCCGTGGTCGCGGTCACACACAACGCTGCGGCTTCACTCGGTCTGGCCGAGCAGGTCGGTCGGCTGGCGGTCGGTCTGAGCGCCGACTTGTTGGTAGTTGGCACCAACGACTATCGCGACCTCGTCTATCATGCAGGCTCACCGCTGGTGCGCGAGGTCTGGTCTCGCGGCCACCGGGTCCACTGAGCCTCGTGACCACGTACACACCATCCGCCCTCATCGCTCGCTACGCGTTGACCCCCGGAGTCGGCGTGGGCCCGCTGCTGTTTGGTGATCGCGTGGCCGATCACGTGGAGCTCGAGCCGCGCAACGAGCTGCGTCATGAGTCGCCGTTCGAGCTGGAGAACGACTACACCGAGTACACGATCGCCGGGCTCGAGGAGATGTTGATCGTCTACGCCGACGCCGAGGGTCGCATCGACTCGGTCGGCTTCTACGACTTCTGTCTGCTCGACGGTCGCGATCTGATCGGCATGGGCGTCGGTGAGCTGCTGGTGCTGCTCGGGCTGCCGAGCGCGATCGAGGCCGAGCAGGTCGGCCGCGAGATCGAGCTGCTCTACGGCTACGAGCTGCTCGGGCTCACGGTGTGGACGATCGACGGTGAGGTCTGCGTGGTCCAGGCCGGGCTCACCGAGGACTGAGCGCCACCGACCACTACCAGCGGGGCAACTGGATGCGCAGGTGTGCGCCGGCCTCGACCTCGACGAACTCGCAGCGGCCGCTGTGCACGTGGGCGACATGGCGAATCAGCGCCAGCCCGATGCCGTGTCCGGGCGTGGCGGTGGCTCGCGCGTCGGATCCACGCACGAACGGGGCGAACACTCGCTCGCGCTCTTCGGCCGACACGCCCGGGCCGCGATCGATGATCTCGAGCCACGCCTCGCGGCCGCGCGCGCGGGCTCGGACCTCGACGGTGGCGGCGGAGAACTTGAGCGCGTTGTCGACCGCGTTGGCGAGCATCGCCCGGATCAGCTCGGCGTCGCCGCGGACCAGCAGATCTTCATCGCTCGAGTCGCGCACGCGCGCGGCCTGTTCGGGCGCGAGGTTGCTGCGGACCGCGTCGATGACATCGGCGAGGTCGACCGCCTCGGCGTGCTCGGCCGCGAGCTTGCTGGAGCTGGCCAACATCAGCAGCCGCTGCACGAGTCCGACCAGCTCGCGCACGCGTGCGAGCTGCTGCTCGATCGCCGGACGATCGACGCCGGGTGTCTCGGCCAGCAGCTCGAGCTCGCCGGCCAGCACCGCCAGCGGCGTACGCAGCTCGTGGGCGGCCTGACTGGCGAACGACTGCGCGTGCGTCAGCGAGATCGCGAGTCGCTCGACCAGCGAGACGATCGCGACCCGCAGCTCCTCGATCTCGACTTGGTCGCTGGGTACCAGCGCGGTGGTGCTCGGGGCGTCGGCGTCGATCTGCTTGACGCGCTCGCGCAGCGCAGTCAGGGGCGCGAGGGCCCAGCGCGCGGTGTAGAGGCTCGCAAGCCCACCGAGCACGGCGCCGGTCAGCGCCCCGGCCAGCAACGCCCAGCCGATCAACGTCAGTCGCTCGCGCTCGTCGTCGGCGCTGATGCCCAACACCAGCGTGTCGTCGCCGAGCTCGACCGCACACACGCGGCGCGGCGAGCCGAGCGAGTCGATCAGCACGCACGCGCCGGGCTCGAGCCGCGGCAAGTCGGCGTCGCCTGCTCGGAGCTGGCCGGTCGGCGACAGGATCTCCGCGCTGGCGCCCGGACGATCGACCTCCTGCAGCTCGTCGGCCAGCGCGGCAGGCAAGGGCAGCGGCCCCTCGGGCTCGCAGATGTCGTCCTCGTCGTCGTCGCCGACGAGCTCCTCCTGGACCTCGGACGCGAGCTCGAGCGCGTCGGCACGCAAGACTCGATCGGCATGACGACCGACCAGCTCGGCGGCCAGCAGCCCAGCCACGCCGGCGGCCAACATCCCGCCGAGGGCCGCCGCCGCGGCAGCGACCCACGCGACGCGACGCGCGAGGCTCTCACCGGACATCGGCCGCGTACCCTTCACCGCGTACGGTCCGGATGGCCTCGGCGCCGAGCTTGCGGCGGATCCTGGCCATGATCACGTCGAGGCTGTCGTTGGCCTTGTCGGTGATCTCGCCCCAGATCAGCTCGAGGATGGTCGCGCGCGACACCACGCGGCCCTGACGGTTGATCAGCAGCTCGAGCACGTCCCACTCGCGCGCGGTGATCGGCAGCTCGCGCTCGTCACGAAGCGCCTTGCGAGCCGCGAGGTCGAGCCGCGCCTGACCGAGCACGACCTCGGTCGGCCGCACGCTCGGCCCACGCCGACCCAGCGCGCGCACGCGGGCGCGTAGCTCGGCGATAGCGAAGGGCTTGGCCAAGAAGTCGTCGGCGCCCGCGTCGAGCCCTGCGACGCGCTGCGGCACCTCGCCGTGGGCGGTGAGCAGCAGGATCGGAAACCGGGCGTGCTCGCGTCGCAGTGCGCGACACAGCTCGATCCCGGTCCCGTCCGGCAGCGCGAGATCCAGCACGACCAGCTCCGGCGGGCGCTCGGCGATGCGATCACGGGCTTGGGCGATCGTCGCCGCCAGACGGACGTGGTGACCTTCGCGGCTCAACGCGCGCTCGACCAGATCGAGGAGCTCGGCCGAGTCGTCGACGATCAGCACGTCCATGGTCGCGAGACCATACCAAGCAGGTGCGGGTCGTCGAGCCGTGCTCGTTCAGCTGTGGTTCGGGTTGGACGTAGTTGGTTTGGGCTCGATTAAGTCGAGCCCGCCACGCTGCGCCGCGGATGCTTCGAACTCGCTGCGCTCGCGTCGTCGCGTTCTGGCTGGCGCTGCTGTGCTGGACGTCGCCAGCGTGGGCCACACCACCGAGCGAGACCCAGGATCACGACGAGGTGCGCGAGCCGATGGTCTTCGATCTGGTTCGCGGTCTGGGGGCCAAGCGCGGCGAGCTGGAGACCAACGTGCTGCTGCGCTACGCGATCGCAGAGCCGCAGCTGCACTGGGCGCCCGAGCTCGAGTGGGTGTTCGCCGACGGCATGGCGGTCGAGCTCGAGCTGCCGGCGGTCGATCGCGAGCTCGAGGCCGTGAAGCTCGCCGGGCAGTTCAGCTTGCCGCGGCGGCATCCAGGGTTTCGCGACGGCTTTCAAGCGATCGTCGAGGTCCCGCTGGCCGAGCACCCAACCCAGCTCACCGGGCTCTACCTCGCGGGTGTCCGCTTCGATCGAGTGAGCCTGTTGGCGATGGTCGGCCCGCGCATCGACGTCGCGCGCTCCCACGCGCTGCCGCTCGCCAGCGTGGTCAACTTCAGCGCGTTCGTCGACGTCGACCCGCGCACGGTCGTCGGCGTCGAGCTCGACGCGATCATGGGCTCGAGCGCAGCGCTGACGGCCATGCCGCAGCTGCACTTCCAGATCCGCCCGCGCGTTCGTGTGCAGGGCGGTGCGGGTCTGACCTGGTCCGCGCAGCACGGCGCGTCGGTGCTGTTCGCGATTCGGCTGATCCTCGAGTGACGCCGCTCAGGCCTCGACCGCGCCGCGATCGGGCCCGTCCTGCGGCTTGGTCACGTTGCCGCGCGCACCCTTGGGCCGCCACATCTCCTTCAGCCCCCACCAGGGCGGCGAGTTCACGCGGTCGAGCGTGCCGAACATGCGATCCCAGAAGGTGAACACCGCGGCGTAGTTGCAGTTCTTCAGCCCGTAGGTGTGGTGGAGGTTGTGGTCCTTGGGCCCGAGCAGCACACGATTGCCGGCGTAGTTCATCGACGAGTGCAGGCAGGTGGCCCACACCAGCAGCATCATGTTCAGCGCGTAGACCGTGTAGACGTGAAACGGGAGGATGAACAGCGGGAGGATGTAGGGCGCGATCCCGGACAGCAGCGTCTCGAACGGATCGATGGCGATGCCCGACCATGCGACCGGCGGTCGACACGAGTGATGGCGGAAGTGCGAGCCGCGATAGACCTTGGGCCAGTGCAGCACGCGGTGGGTCAGGTAGAAGGTCAGATCCCACAGCAGCACGTAGATCGGCATGCTGATCAGCCACCACGCCCAGCCGTACTCGCCGATGTCGGTGTAGACCAAGCTGATGCCCCACTGCTCGTGGGCCAGCGCGTAGCCCTGCAGGATCGGCGAGCCGACCAGCAGCGAGACCACGCCCCACTTGATGTCGTGGCGGGTGATGTCGCGGGCGACGTCACGCGAGAACACGCGGGCGACGGTCCCGGCGGCGATGAAGTAGATCACCAGGGCGATGCCGCCGCTGATCAACCCGCGCTTGAGAAACTCTCCGAGCAGCTCCCAGCCAGTCACGTCGCGCACCTTAACAGGAAAGAAGGTTCGCCGGTATTCTCCCGTTCGTGAACCGACTGCACGCCAGCCTGCTCGCCGCCCTGTTGCTGGGCGGCTGTTCCAAAGAGAGCGCCTCGGACGCTGAGCCCGAAGTCAAGAAGGCCAAAGTGGACGACAAGGCGTCCGCGCCCAAGCTCGGGCCCGACGGCAAGCCGCTCGGACGGCTGAGCGCATCCGAGCACATCGACCTGCGGCAGCTCGTCAACAAGACCATCGCGGAGGTCGACGCGGTGCTCGGCGAGCCGACCGGGACCGGCAGCGATCGGGTCTCGTGCGTGCGCTTCGTCCCCGAGCGGGTGTTCTTCGCCTGCAAGCAGGACATCCGCGTCTACGCGCATCCCAAGTTCGAGTCGATCCGCGTCGAGTTCGAGGACGAGCGCGCGGCGATCGTGGCGGTCGCCGGGCTGCCGGGCGAGGGCAGCTTCGAGCCGAAGGGGGCGCTGGCCCTGGTCGGGCTCGAGCTGCCGGGCGAGCCTCGCCATGACAACCCACCGCTCGACAGCTTCGGCGGCGGCGGATCGAGCGAGGTGGTCGATCGCTGGGAGTGGGGCAACAGTCGCGCGCGGCTGCTGATCGACGGGCTCGAGCACCGCGTGCGGTTGACGGTGGTCAACGGCGAGTGGGGCCGCGCCAAGGTCGAGGTGATCAACAACAATCCGCTGAGCCCGGAGCAAAAAGAGCGCATCAAGCTGCCGCGCGGCGAGACGAGCGAATCGCCGATGCCATGAGCATCG
>DATLLB010000354.1:0-4887 GCA_035538075.1 Enhygromyxa sp. | reverse complement strand
AACATCAGGTTCTGATTGCTCTCGAGCTGGTACTGCCGGGCGGTCAACTTGCCGCGCCGCGCGGTCGCCTTCCAGTCGATCGAGCGAAACTCGTCGTCGCGGCTGTAGTCGCGCAGCTGCTCGAACTCCGACTCGCCGCCGAGCCGCCGCGTGGTTCGCATCAACGAGTGCTGGCGGTCTTGGCGAGCGAGCAGCTCCCAGGTCCGCACCGACTGCACGTCCGGGTACACGCGAACCGGCTGATGGGCGGGGAACCGGACCTGCTTCTTCCACAGGCCGAGCGGGCTCGGGTAGCGGACCACCAGATCGCCGAGCACGAACGCGCCGCGGCGGCGCGGGACCACGCGAAAGCGGACCACGCTGCGAGAGTTGCCGCGCAGCGTGAGCGCGAGCGGCAGCTCGTCGGCGCTGGCGTGATCGAACAGCTCGCAGGTGATCTCGAGGCGCAGGCGCCTGCGGGTGCGCGAGCGCAGCTCGACGGTCACCGGGTTGGGCTGGCCGATCGAGAACACCTCGGGCATGCGGCGGCTGACCGTGAGCAGCTTGCTGCTGCTCGCGAACGCGTCGATCACCGCGATCAGAAACAGCCCGGCGTCGGCCAGCAGCATCGGCCACAGCATCGACTCGTCGAACGGCACGATCGCCGCCAGCACCAGCGGCAGCAGCCCCAACCACACCAGCGATCGATTGGGGATGATCATGGTTCACGCGGCCGTGCGGGGAACCGGGGCCTCGCGCAGGATCGTCTGCACGCAGTCGTCGGCGGTCACGCCCTCGATCTCCGCGTCGGGGTGCAGCACCAGTCGATGGCGGAGGATCGCCGGGGCCAGCACCTTGATGTCGTCGGGGTTGACGTACGCGCGCCCGTGGCTGGCCGCCCGCGCCCGCGCGCAGGTCAGCAGGGCGATCGAGGCCCGCGGCGAGGCGCCGAGGTAGACCGAGCGGTGCGCACGAGTGCGGCTGACGACGTCGGTGATGTAGTCGAGGATCTCATCCTGCACGCCGACCGTCGCGGTCACAGCCTGGAGGCCGACGATCTGCTCGGCCGTGCAGATCTGCCGGATGCCGATCGTGTCGAGGTTGGCGGCATCGAAGCCGCGCACGTAGTTGGCGAGGATCGATTTTTCGACCGCGCGACTCGGGTGATCGACGGTGATCTTCATCAAGAAGCGATCGAGCTGGGCCTCGGGCAGCGGGTAGGTGCCCTGCGACTCGATCGGGTTTTGCGTGGCGATCGTGAAGAACGGCCGCGGCAGCATCCGCGTGGCCCCGTCGACGGTGACCGAGCGATCCTGCATGGCCTCGAGCAGCGCCGATTGGGTCTTGGCCGGGGCCCGATTGATCTCGTCGGCGAGCAGGAGCTGGGTGAACACCGGCCCCTGCATGAACACGAACTGGTTGACCTGCTGGTTGAAGACGTTGCCGCCGGTCACATCGCTCGGCATCAGATCGGGCGTGAACTGGATGCGCTTGAACTCGCAGCCGAGCGTGCGCCCGAGCGTGCGCACCAGCAGGGTCTTGCCGAGGCCCGGCACGCCCTCGATGAGCACGTGACCCTGGGCGAAGATCGAGAGCAGCACCTGCTCGACGATCTCGTCCTGGCCGAGCAGCACGCGGTTGATCTCGTTGCGGAGGGCGGCAAAGGCCTGGGCGAACTCGTGTACGGTCATGGGTTGGGCTGGGTGATCAGCGGCGGCCGATCTCGTCGAGGAGCTTGGACAGCTGGCGCATCAGCTCGAGGTCGCCTGCGCTGCCGCGGGTCGAGTGCGAAGAGTTCTCGCGCAGCTCGTGGGCGGCGACGAGCAGCTGCATCACGTGGCCCTCGTCGCGACCGGTGCGCGCCGCGATCGCCTGCGCGAGCGGGTGGAGGCCGCGGGTCGTGCCGAGCAGCAGGCGCTCGCGCAGGCGATCGAGCGCCCACGCGCTGTAGAGGCCGGCGACGTAGCGAGACGCCCGCGCCTGCGCGTAGCGTTGCCCGAGCGTGCGCACGTGCTCGACGAACGAGCGCCGAGCTTGCCGCTCGGGATCCCGCAGGCGCGCGAACGGGATGCCGACAGCCGCGTAGAGCAGCGCGAGGAACAAGAGGATCTGCAAGAACAGCCCGCCGAGCTTGGCGTTGCCCATGCTCTCGAACGGATCGTCGGGCCCCTGGCCGGTGTACTCGTTGACGAACTCGACCTCGTCGATGTCGCGGCTGCGCAGCAGGTTGATCAGGAACGTGGCGTTGTCGGCCACGCTGATCCCGACGTTGGTCAGCAGGTCGGGCTCGGCGAACACCACGACCTCGCCGCCTTCGCTGCCGAGCGAGCGCCGGATCACATAAGGACGCGCGCGCGACGACTCGTAGCTCCACTCGTCGGCGCTCTGCGAGGGCGGGCGCAGGAGCAGCTCCTCGCTGTGATTACCCAGGTTGAGACTGCCGAGCTCGAGCTGGCGACCGATCGGCGCCTGCACATCGAGCTGCGCGAAGTAGTAGTGCTCGACGCCAGGCGTGAGCACGGTCGAGTCGCTCTCGAACACCGAGTAGTCGATCCCGAGCTCGCGCGGGAACTCCTGACCGGTTGCGATCAACAGCTTGCCGCCGTCCTCCTCGACCCAGCGGATCAGCGTGTCCCAGTCGTCGTCGAGCAGCTCGACGCCGTCGAGCAGGATGATCGCCTTGTCGCTGGCGGCCAGGTCCTCGATGCTGCGGGTGCGGTGGCGGGCCTCGATGTCGTGGACCAGCAGCAGCTCACCGACCGCACGCGCGCCGTCGGGGCTGGTGCCGAGCCCGGCCAGGTGGGCGCTCTTGGGCAGCGCGTCTTCTTCTTCGTCGAACAGCGGGCAGCCGAGCATGGTCGCGCCGCCGAACAGCAGCGCGAAGGCCAGCACCGCGCGACCGACCACCGCGAGCACCTTGTTGCGAATGCCGACATAGCGGCCCTGCTCGGCCGGCGCGGCGCCGAACTGGACCTGCTCGACCTCGCGGACGATCTCCCGGACCTCGTCGCGCAGCGGCGGGCGCGAGCGCAGCTCGCCGAGATAGTCACCATTGGTCTTCCAGTGCTCGATGCCGATCAGCTGCGCGCCCTCGAGCTTGCGCAGCAAGGCCGCGTAGACGTCGGTGATCGCCGAGGCATGGTCGCCGCGCGCGGCCGCTTGCTCGGCGCGCGCGAGCAGGCGCTGCACGTCGGTCTCGACCTGGCGCATCGCCGCCGCCTGAGCGGCGACCAGCGACTCGTCGGCGCCGACCTCGGTCTCGCGCTCGGGCTCGTCCTCTTCGTCGCGGCCGCGGATCAGGTTCTTGGCGATCACGATCACGATCGCGATCACGCCGCCGATGATCAGCAGCCACATCAGCACGCGCGCGAAGCCGCCGAGGTTCGGCAGCTCGAGCGGCTCGATCTCCCGATAGGCGCCCTCGTTGGCGTTGCCGGGCTGCTTCTCGGCCTCGCTGCCCTCGCCGCCGCTGCCGAACATTCCTCCGTCCAGGTAGAGCTCGCTGCCGCGCTCGCACACCTTGGTGTAGCCGGGACAGCGCTGCTCGACCTCGGACGCGAGCCCGCAGAAGCGCAGGTCGTCCATGCTCGGCTGGTAGTCGTTGTCCTCTTTGCAAAAGAGGTAGCGCTTCTGCTCGAGGATCCGCGTGACCTGGCGGCCGGTCGACGGCGCGTCGACGGGATCGCCCGCGATCAGAGCCGCGCTCAGCCACGCGGCCGCGAGCGCACCACTCACGCGAGCACCTGCCCTTCGGCCTCGGCCTTGGCGCGCGCCTGGATGGCCATGAAGCGCAGCTGGACGTCCCAGCCGTCACGGCGCGTGCGGAGGTCGATGTACGAGAGGAACCGGACGGTGGTCCAGTACGGCACCGCCAAGAACATGCCGAGTAGCGCCGCGACCGAGCCACCGTCGTCGAACAAGGTGCCGAACGGGCGCCCGAGCTGCAGCACGAATTCGATGAACCCCTTCAGCAGCAGCATCTCGGCGACGAACACGAAGCCGGCCACGGTCAGGCTCATCAGCAGCAGCTGACCGATCAGCGCGCCCATGTTGGTGGCGGCCATCCGCGCGGCGCGGGTGATCGCGTCGACCGGCTTGGCCTGCTCGAGCAGGCAGGCCTCGTGCACGTAGGCGCAGCGGCCCCACATCCAAAACGGCGGGACCACCAGGAAGAACGCGAGGCCGAGGATCCCGATCATCGTGCGGGTCAGCAGCAGCGCGCCGAGGTACGCGGGCAAGCGCCGGAAGTAGTGGGCCAGCACGTCGCGCACGCGCACTTGCTCGGCGAACATCATCCGGCTGATCGCGATCGTGAACACGCCCTGGATCGGGGTCGCGAGCGCGACGGCCAGCAGCCACACCGATCCCCACTCCCAGGCGAAGGCGTGACGCGCCGCCACGCACAAGCCCCAGGCCGGCAGCAGGAACAGCGCGCCGAGCTTGGCGTAGAGCTTGGCGGCCGGCGCGGTCGCGAAGCGCAGCGCGAGATCGAAGATCTCGCTCATGCTGCGCGGCCGCAGCACGATCCGGGCGGCGTCCAGGTTCACGCCTTAGCCCTCCGCATGCGGCCGCCGAACACCAACCAGAAGATCACGAACGCGGTGAAGACCCCGGAGGCCGCCCACTTGATCTCGCGCGGGAGCCCGGACGGCGACCAGAAGCCCTCGATCGCGGCGGCGATGATCAGCATCGCGGCCGCGCCGATGATCAGGTGCCCGAGCTCGCGCGCCTGGGCCCGCAGCGAGCCGAGCCGCGTGAGCCCGTTGGTCTTGACCAGCGCCCAGCCCATCTGCAGGCCGGCGGCGGCCGAGATCACGATCGCGGTCAGCTCGAACGGCCCGTGCCCGCACACGAACGTGAAGATGTTCGCGCCATGGCCCGCGCGCGTGACCCAGCCGAACACCACGC
>DATLLB010000353.1:0-5225 GCA_035538075.1 Enhygromyxa sp. | reverse complement strand
CTTAGGTTCTAGCCTTCGTCCGGCTGCACAAAGAGAGAGGCTCGCGGCGCACCAGCACCGCGAGCCTCTTTGCTTTTGTGGGGGCTTTTCGGGCTTTTGTCGGCTCAGCCGCGCACGAGCTGTCCCTCGAGCCGCTGGTAGGAGTCCTCCATGCCGTGCTCCATACCCGTGGCCAGCATCGCCTCGCGCGTGGCTGCGTCGGGCAGCTGCATGCGCATGACCATCAACGTGCCTCCACCGTCGCGGGTGAAGGTCGTCTCGATCCGATTGTCTGGCGTCGGGTCGGGCAAGTGCATGCGTTCGACGTGGACGACGCGGTGCGGGGGATCGAGCTCCACGATCTCACCCGTGAGATAGAAGCCGCCGCCGTCGCCACTGGCCCACTCGTAGCGGATCTTGCCGCCGGGCCTGGCCTCGTTGATGCACACGGGCATCGTCCAACCGGGCGGGCCGAGCATCCACTGCTGAATGACTTCGGGATCCATGTGCGCGCGATAGACCGCCTCGACGGGCGCCGCGAAGCGCCGGGTGACTACCACGATAGTTTCGCCTTCGAGCTCTAGCTTCAGCTTGCTCATTTCTTCCTGCCTTTCTTCATCTTCTTCGGACTTCGCCCATCCGCAGCCAAGAGCTGGTCGAGGCGCGAGTAGTTGGTCTCGAGCGCGTCGCGGAGCCGACCGAGATATTCGTCGAGCTCGCCGAGCGCCCCCGGGGCGAGGGCACAGGGACGTCGGGCACCATCGACCCGACGCACGATCAGACCTGCGCCCTCGAGGACCTTCAGGTGTCGAGAGATCGCCGGCTGCGAGATCGCGAAGGGCTCTGCGAGCTCGTTGACCGTCGCTTCACCCTCGACCAAGCGCAGCAGGATCGCCCGCCGGGTTGGGTCTGCGAGCGCCGCGAAGGCGGCGTCGAGTCGCTCGGCTGCGCTCATGATCATCGTATAGCTTGTTGGTTATATGACGGTCAAGTTAAATACTCTCGAGCCGACGTAAGCCCGACCCGCGAACTCCGTTTGCCCGACGACCCGCCGCGAACCGGGATCACGCCATCGAGGGCTCGACTGCGAGCCCACATTGTCACGTCGAGCATTGCATCGCCTGCTGGTGACCTCGTCCCTGCTGGCTTCGGCCATCTACGCGCTCGCGCCGGCCAAGGCCCACGCTGCGCCACCTTCCGAGTCATCCTCGACCGGCACGATCACCGGCAAGGTCACCGTTGGTGACGACAACAAGCCGGTCGCCAAAGCGGCCATCGTGCTCAGCTGCACCTGCCTCGATGAGGAGATCCAGGTCTTCAGCAACGCGCGTGGAATCTACGTCGCGACCGGCCTCCCCGCGGGGCTCTACACGGTCCAGGGCTTCTACGACACCTTCGAGGCCAATAGCACCGTCGAGCTCACGCGCGGCAGCTCGATCCGCGCGCACCTCCGCCTGACGGGTGAGAAGCGCATCGAGGGCGACCGGGAGATCGTCATCCGCACCCCGGTCAAGGCCAACACCGCGTCGACCGGCATCACCTTGAGTGGAGAGGAAATCGACAACACCCAGACCGGCAATTCGGTCAGCAATGACGCTGTCGCTGGGGCCATGGGTTCGGTGGCGACCGTCAACGACAACGGTTCACGTACCGCGATCAACGGCCTCTACGACGTCGAGCAGAACTATACGGTCAACGGCCACGGGTTCAGCGACTCGGCGATCGGCGGCGCGGGTAGCCAGGTGCCCACGCAATTCGTCTCGGAGGTCCAGGTCCTCGAGGCCGGCTACGAAGCCGAGTACGGCTCTGCCTCCGGCGGCCAGATCAACGTCCGTCGGCTCGCCGGCACCAACGAATTCAGCGGGGTCGCCGGTCTGCGCTTCTCGCCGCGGCTGGCCGAGCCGCGCTTCATCCTCGCGACCGACGAGGCACTGCGCGTGATCCAGACCCCCGATTACGGCGGCTCCGCCTATGTCGTGACCTCCGGCAAGATCATCGCGGACAAGCTGTTCTTCTCGCTCGGCCTCAACTTCTCCGGAGCCCAGCACTCGCTCACGCAGAGCTTCTATCACCGCGTCGATCGTGATGACTCCGGCGGCTTCGCCGATTGCCCCTACGAGAACGGCACCAACGATTGCGTGGTCGGTGGCAACTACATCGCCAGCGAGAAGTTCGCCGAGCAGAAATTCAAGACCGGCGGCGTGGAGATCGGCTGGCTCGCCGGGCTCGACTGGCGCATTCGCCCGCGCCACACGCTCGGCCTGACCGTGCTCGGCGGACCCAACTTCTCGATGACCAGCTTCCGCCTGCCGTTCTCCAGCGATCCGGCCGCGTTCGGGACCAACCCGGACGCCGATCTCGGCGGCGGCTCCCGCATCGCGACCGGCATCGTCAACGATCACTTTGGCTGGAACTACGGCTTCAACAATCTGGTCGGCCTCGAATATCACGGGCGAATGTTCGACGACAAATTGGAGGTCGACGCCAACGTCAGCTACTGGCAGGGCACCAGCCAGATGGCCTGGCGGCTCGAGGATCCCGGGCACAAGACCCAGCCGGCAATGCAGGAGAACACGGCCGGCGGCAACAACCTGATCGAATACCTCGATCGCGAGGGCCGCACCGATCTGGTCCCCGGCGTGGAGGAGGCCTGCAACGACGACGATCTACCCGGCGAGGCCTGCCCGATTCGCACGTGGGTGTCGGGCGGCCTCGGCCAGTACGATCGCGACGTCGCCCGCCGTGTCCAAGGCGGCCTCTCGTTCACGCACTTCGTCGACGCGCGCAAGGGCGGCAATCACCAGATCAAGTGGGGCGGCGAGACCTCATGGTTGCAGCGCGAGAGCGAATATCGCTTCTCCGGCAGCAACGAGGACGACTTCATGTCGCATGGCTGCGAGGCCGGCGAGACCGGGGGCGGCGAGTACTGCTATAGCCCGATCGACGGCTATCGCTTCACTCGCTCGACTCGCGTCGACAATCACCGCTTCGTGCTGGTCGACGGCAACAACCCCGATAACGCCACCACCTTCGGCTACGGCACCGTTCGACACGAGACCGGCGAACTGCGGGCGCTCGCCGATCCGCTCGGTCGCGGCGCGCGGGTCGACGGCTACGAAGAGACGCTCTCGACCATGAACTACGGCGTCTACCTGCAAGACCGCTGGGCGATCCTGCCCAACCTGGTCGTGTCCGGCGGCGTGCGCTGGGAGATTCAGGACATGCGCGACATCTACGGTCGCAGTCAGGTGCTGATCTGGGACAACGTCGCGCCGCGCTTGGGCGTGGTCTACGACTGGACCAACGAGGGCCGCAGCCGCCTCTACGCCAGCTACGGGTGGTTCTATCAGCCGCTGCCGCTGCAGCTCAACAGCCGCGCCTTTGGTGGGCTCGTGCAGGTCGGCCGCGACTACAACCAAAGCGACTGCATCAATCAGCGCACCAACTTCGGCAACGGCTCGAAAGACCGAGTCGACGGCGACCAGCTCCCGACCGAGTGGTGTGTCGACGGCGGCGGCTTCACGACCGGCTTGACCGGCGGGACCACGGCTCCGGGCCTCAAGGGTCCCTACAATCAGCAATTCCAGCTCGGCTACGAGCAGGAGCTGATCGAGGATCTGGTCGTCAACCTCCGCTGGCTGCATCAGGATCTCGGCCGCGCGGTCGAGGACGTCTCGACCAACGGCGGCGTCGACTTCATCATCGCCAACCCCGGGCAATCGGTCGATCCCAGCAAGATCGCCGCGCAGGAGGCCGTCTGCGACGCGCTCGAGGCCGACTTCGACGCGCTGCCCGACGGTGACGATCGCCGCGGCCAGCTGGCCCGCGAGCTGCAGCGCTGCGATTTCCTGGTCGACGCCTACAGCAAGCTCGGCACGATGTTCCCCAAGCCCACCCGCACGCTCGACGCCTGGACCCTGCAGCTGACGCGGCGCCTGGCCAAGGGCTGGAGCGTGCGTGCGAGCTACACCTATTCGCGCGAGCGCGGCAATTACGATGGATACGTCGATCCCACGAATGGCTCGATCAACCTCGGCGCGAGCACGCAATACGACGTGCCCGAATTGGTGCGCAACAGCTACGGACCGCTGACCGGCACGGTCCCGCACATGCTCAACCTCGACGGCATCTACAGCTTCGACTTTCGCCGGGCCGGGCGGCTCACGCTCGCCGCCAACGTCCGCTACCGCTCGGGCGTACCGATCAGCGTGCGCACCGACACCGCGATCTCGCAGTATCGCGGCAACTTCCTGATCTACCTGCTGCCGCGCGGCGCCGGCGGGCGCGTCGAGTCCAACTATCGCGTCAACCTGACCGCGTCGTATGCCTATCCGCTCGGCAACGATCTCGAGCTCGAGTTCATCGCGCGAATCATCAACGTCACCAACGCCCGCGGAGTCATGCGCGTCGACGAGGTCTACAGCTTCGAGGGCGCGCGCCCGATCGCCGGCGGCGACATGAGCGATCTGAAGCACGCCAAGGTCCATCGGCCCGGCGGCGGTGATGGGTTCTTCGATCGGCAGATCGTGCGGCCGCAGGGCAACTTCGGCGTCGAGACTCGCTTCCAGCAGCCAGTCTCGGCGCAGTTCGAGCTGTCGCTGCGGTTTTGATACGCTGGCCGGCATGGGCTTCGTCGAACAGGCGCGTGCCGGCCTCGCGGAGCTGGCCCGTCGGGATCGCAAGTACGAGGTGTTTGGGGCGGGCTCGCATCGCTATCAGCTCGAGCGTCCGGTACGAAAGGATCGTCTGCGGCGCTTCGAGGCCCGCTGGGGATTCGAGTGTCCGGCCGACTATCGAGCGTTCCTGCTCGAGCTCGGCGACGGCGGGGCAGGGCCCGGGTACGGCGTGTTCCCGCTCGGCAAGATCGACGGCTCGGGCACCGAGCTGGTCGCGTGGCGCAAGTGGAAGCTCGATCCTTCGGCGGCCTTTCCCCACCAGCGCAAGTGGAATGATGAGTCGCTGCTCGAGCGCGGCGCTCCGGATCCCGACGACTTCGACCAGCCCGAGGAATACGAGCAAGCCCTCGAGGACTGGTACGACAGCGACGCCGCTGAAGAGGCCCAGCGCGCGTACGAGCGCGGCCTCGGCCTGCACCTCGGCGCGCTGCCGATCTGCCACCACGGCTGCGCGCTGCGTGATTGGTTGATCGTGTCCGGGCCCGAGGCGGGTCACGTGTGGCACGACGCGTCTGCCGACCAACTCGGGGTCATGCCGATCCGCATCGGTCGACGCCGCCGGGTCAGCTT
>DATLLB010000352.1:0-2815 GCA_035538075.1 Enhygromyxa sp. | reverse complement strand
GCATCGTGTGAATGCAGCCGATCACCGTCTGCTCGTGCACGCCCAGCCAGATCGCGCTGCGTCCCTTCGGCTGCGCGATCGGATTTTTGTGGGCCCACCGCAGATACGCAGGATCAGCCTGGCGGCAGCCCGGCCCCCACTCGCGCTCGGCCAGCGCGCGATAGGACGGCAACCACGCCGGCTCGTAGGGCACGATGCGAATGTCGCTGGTCATGCTGCCAGCTCGCCCATGTTCGCGCTGCGAAAGCCAAAGCGCTGCCGCAGCAGATTGGCGTGGGCGAGCAGCTGATCGAGAATCCGCAGATTGTCGCTGGTGTGGACGCCGAAATTATGCGGGTGCCACCACAGATGATAAATGTGGCCAGCCTCGGCCGCGTGGGTCATCTCGCGCTGCATTCGATGCAGGCGCAGCGGGTCGAGGTGACGCAGGCGTGGATCGTAGGGACGCAAGAACCTGCTGCCGGGGATGTTGACGGGCGTGCCCTGCAGGCGATCGGCGGGCGTGGGCGCGACCGGACAGAGCGGCGCGTAGTTGTCGGCCAGTCGAGCGCCACGGCGCACGATCGTGCCGAGCCGCGAATCGGAGCGCTCGAACGCCCAATTGGCCGTGAGCCCGCGATAGCTGGTGATCCCATGCCGAGCGAGGATCGGCAGATAGTCGGGGTTGCTCTGATTGCGCGGGAACACCAGCGAGCGCAGCTGCACGCCGCTCTGCTTTGCGATCGCGACCGCGGCCGCGAGATCGGCGTCGAATTGCTCGGCAGTCTGCCCGGCCTCGTTGCAGTAATAATGCGAGAACGTGTGCGTGCCGATCTCCTGATGCGGCCGCTGCTTGATCGCGTCGATCAGCGCGGACGCGAAGTAGACCTGCGGATCGCGATCGACCTGCCCGCGCTCGAGCGCCTCGAAGGGCGAGAGCTCGCGGGCGCGATAGGACGGCCGCACGCGCGGAGCGAAGCGGCGCGCCTCTTCGGCGTCCTTGGCGAACAGCAGCCCGACGCAGGCCCAGGTCGCGTGGATCTCTCGCTGCTCGAACAGATCCAGCATCCGCCGAATCGCCGCGGGCGAGCCCTCGAGGTTGGCGCGGTAGGCCTCGAGCGTCACGACGTCGCGCATCCCCCAGTAGAGCTCGAAGTCGAGCGAGACGACGAAGGCTCCGGGCTCGCGCATGGCTATCACGGAGTCTATCGAAGTACGCGTAGCCGCGAGGATCGGACGCCGCCTCGCGCAGTGCCAGCGGGCTCGGGCTGTGGCGCGAGCACGTTGTGCTCACAACGAGCGCAGCCGGGCTGCGCCGCGCGGGGCTTGCCGATCCGCAGCCAGCGGAGCACCAGCCACACCGCGGCGGCGATGACCGTCGTGATCGCGGCGATGTCCTGCGCCCAGTCCGGCACGACGAGAACCTAGCAGCCCTTCGCGAGGGCCGCACGCGAGAGCGGTATGCTCGCCGCGTGATCGATCGCCCGCGAGAGCTGCTCGAGGCTGCGCTACGGCAGAACCTGCGCGACGAGGTGAGCTGGACGATCTACGCCGACTGGCTGAGCAGCCAAGGAGACAGCCGCGGCGAGCTGATCGGCTACGAGCAACGAGCCGAGCGCGAGCCCAACCCCGAGCGCGCGCGGCAGTGGCGACAGCAGGCCAAGCTGCTGTTCGAGCGCGACCACCCGCGCTGGCTCGGGTCGCTGCGCAAGGCCAACATGCAGCCGACGTGGACGCGTGGGTTCGTGAGCGAGGCGGTCGTGCACGATCGGCCGGGCTGGACCGCGTCGACCTTGCTGAGCATGCGAACCGGCGCGCTGCTCTATCGGCTCGGCTTCACGCGCATGCCCGATTGTCGGCCGGTGGCCGAGGCGCTGACGGGCTCGTGGATCGAGGTGCTCGAGCTGCGCAGCCTCGACACCGCGACGATCGAGCCGCTCGCGAACGTCGAGAGCTTGCGCGAGCTGTTCCTCGATCGCTGCACGATCGACGATCTCGCGGCGCTGGCCGAGCTGCCGGAGCTCGAGCGCCTGATCATCCAGAACTCGGAGCTCGATCTCCGCGCGTTCGAGCGCGGGTTTGCGAAGCTGCGTCATCTGGCGCTGGTGCGGCACGGCTGGCGCCCGCGGCCGGCGACGGGCTTCGTCGACCTGGCCGGGCTCGCGCATCTGCCTGCGCTGGAGATCCTCGATCTGCGTGACAGTCGTGTCGACGAGCTCGGCCCGCTGGCACGACTTCGCAAGCTGCGGCAGCTCGACATCTCCGGCACGCACGTCCGCACGCTCGCGCCGATCGAGCCGATCGAGACGCTCGAGCGCGTCGACGCGATCAGCTTGAACGGTGGCCTGCACCCGGCCGAGGTCGAGCGCCTGCGCGCCCGCGGTGTAGTGGTGGAGCGGCAATCGACCGACTGGCGTCTTCGGCCGGGCTACTGATCCGCTACGGATCGGGCAGCGCACAGACGCCGACGGTCGAGTTCGGATCGTCGACCTCGACCGGCACACACTCGAGCCCGATCGCGCAGTCGGGCGCCATGAGATCGCACCACGGCGCGCAGCAGGCCGCGCCCTCGCATCCGAGCAGCTGCTCCGCGGCCATGCACTCGCCGCTGTCACATTGTTGGTAGCCCGAGCAGACCTCGCCGTCGGCCACACCACCGCCGATCACACAGCCGAACAGCGACGGACTGATGTGGGGCTCGAGGGTGCATCGCTCGAACGGCGCGCAGCCCTCGGGCATCAGCGGATCACAGCTCGGACGACAGCCGAGCGTGCCGTCGTAGTGGAGACGATCGCTCATGCAGATCTGCGAGGGATCGTCGCAGTGACTGTTGTCG
>DATLLB010000351.1:0-4662 GCA_035538075.1 Enhygromyxa sp. | reverse complement strand
AGCTCGATAGGAATCGACTCGTCGAGCAGGCCGTCGTCACTGGTGATCAGCATCGTGGCGTCGATGGTGAAGTGTGCGTCGCAGCCGATCGCCGGGTTGGCGTCGGCGGCGGTCGCCGAATCGTTCGCGAGGAGCACCTCGACCGTCACCGACGTCCACGCCTGCGATTCGTCGAGCTCGCCGGTCTCGACCAAGCCAACCCAGGCGAGCGAGCGGGTCTGCGTCTGCTCGATCGGCTCGAAGAACTCGACGACATCGCTCGGCGTGTCATCGCACGTGTGCTTGCACCCGCACCACGACAGTAGCGCGAGCGCGAGCATCGAACGGCAGGTCGCGCGGAGCATCCGCCTTTGACGCTAAACCCGGCGCGAGCCGACCCACAACGAATTTCTACGGGGGCCCTACGCGTCGGACCGTTAAGCATCGGGCCCAAAGATCAGCCGCAGCCCCAGCACCGACACGAACGCAAACCCGGCGCTGAGCGGGATCGTCAGGACCCACGCGAGCACGATGTTGCCCGCCACGCCCCAGCGCACCGCCGAGAGCCGCTTGCTCGCGCCGACGCCCATGATGCAGGCGCTGATGCAGTGGGTGGTCGAGACCGGGATGCCCATCGCGCTGGCAGAGAGGATCGTCATGGTGCCTGCGGTCTCGGCCGCAAAACCCTGCAGCGGGGTGATGCGGATGATCTTCGCGCCCATCGTCTTGATGATGCGCTGACCGCCGGCCATGGTGCCGAAGCCGATCGCCGCGGCGCAGGCGATCACGACCCACATCGGGATGCCGTGGCTCTCGCCCTCGACCTGCGGCAGCGCCCACTCGGGCATCCCGGTTCCGCCGCCGGCCATGAACGCGACCAACGCGAGCGTGATGATGCCCATGGCCTTCTGCGCGTCATTCGAGCCGTGCGAGAAGGCCATCAACGAAGCGGAGACCAATTGCAGGCGTCGCGAGCCGCGTTGGACCTGGGCCGGGCGCATGCGCCGAACCGCCCAGAGCAGGCCGATCATGAACAGGAACGCGGCCACGAAGCCGAGCGTCGGCGACACGACCAGCGGGACCAACACCTTCTTGACCAGCGTGGTCCACTTGAACGCGGACACGCCCGCGTGCGCGACCACGGCTCCGGCGAGCCCGCCGATCAGCGCGTGCGAGGAGCTCGACGGGATCCCGTACCACCAGGTCAGCAGGTTCCAGATGCTCGCGCCGATCAACGCCCCGAGCACGACCACCTGGGTGACGTCGCCCGGATTGGCGAAGCCGGAGGCGATGGTCTTGGCGACCGCGGTGCCAGTCATGGCCCCGACGAAGTTCAGGACACCAGCCAGGATCACCGCGGTGCGGACTGGCAGCACCCCCGTCGAGACGACCGTGGCGATCGCGTTGGCGGCGTCGTGGAAGCCGTTGATGTAGTCGAACACCAACGCCGCAATGATCACGATGACCACGAGGATCAGCAGCGTCGGTGCGTCAACCATGCTTGACCGCCAGGTTCTTGAGGCGCTCGGCGACGACCTCGAACTTGTCGATCGCGTTCTCGAGATCCTCGAGCACCTCTTTGTCGCGCACCAACACCTTGGCGTCGATCTCCGGGTTGTGGAACAGCTCGGCGACCGCCTCGCGGAAGATCTTGTCGCCGGTCTTCTCGTGCTCCTTGATCACCCGACCGGCGGCGATCAGGCGGTCGTACTCGTGCCGCGCGAGCGCAGGGATCTCGGTGCGCAGCACGCCGCCGAGCACGACCAGCAGCTTCATCTGCTCGGTCATCGCGACCGTCGGCGTGGGCACGCCGAACAGCACGAAGGTGCGGGCGGTCAGGTAGATGAGGTCGATGATGTCGTCGATCGCGACGATCAGCGCCTGGATGTCCTCGCGGTCGATCGGCGTGACGAACACCTTGGCGAAGTGCTCCTCGGCCTCGTAGACGACCTTGTCAGCCTCGTTCTCGAGCGTGCGGACGGCCTCGAACACCTGCTGGGACGGGACGCCGTCGCTGAACTTGACCAGCTCCTTGGCCGCGTCCTCCAAGAGCACCGTCAGGCGCTCGATCAAGCTGAAGAAGACCTCCTCGCGAGGGAGGAGCCATCGGACCATGTCTTGCAGCCCCAAGTGGTTGTCTCCGGGGCGGGACCTTATCCGACCGGAGCCGCAGCTGTCCACGCGTCGCGGAACGAGAATCAGACCGTAACCTACTCGTAACATGACTCTGGCAGGCTCCGCCCACCTACCAGGGCGCCGCGGGGCTCGCCGTAGTTCTCGTCGCGCTGGTCGTCTCGCGCGCTCGTGCGATCGATTACTGCGGATCCTCTTCTGCGCGATTGCGATTAAAGAGATCGGTCGCGTCCGGGGCCAGGATCTGCAGCCGCCCGTCTCGCAGCGCCTCGCCGAGGATCAGGTGGAAGCGCGCCTCGTGAGCATTGCCGATCGTGCCCGAGAGCGCGTTGATGTGCGCGTAGATGGCGAGCAACAACCACGCGAGGTTGTCGGCCGTCGGCGCGGCCATGGCTCGCGCGACGAGCGGGTGCTCGAGCCAGAGATCGATGCGACCGTCGCCGCCCTCGAGCAGCGTGCGAGCAGGCAGCTCCGCGACGATCCACACGCGGGTGCTGCCGTGCGGACGCAGATCGGGTCGCAGCTGCGCGAGCCAGTACTGAAGGTTCCAGGCCAGCGCGTCGGCGGGCAGCGATCGCGCGGGGCTCCACGGCTGTCGCTGCTCGCTCGCCGCGGCCGCAGCTGCGGGCGTGGGCGAGCGCTGTGCCGAGCTCGACGCGGGCATGATCACCGCGGCCGGCTGCAGGTGCGCGTCGAGCCACTCCCGCACGAGCGTGGGCGTGGACTCGGCCAGCGTCTGCGACCAGTCGATCGGCGTGAAGGTGCGGTTGGCGTTGTCGTGCAGCTGCCGCTCGAACTCGCGACGGAAGCGCTCGATCATCCGCTGCCCAGAGATCAGCGTGGCCGCGCCGACGTCGAACAGCGGCAGCCCGAGGATCCGAGTGGCGAGCGGCGTCGCGACCTCGCTGCGCAGCCCGACCGGCTCGAGCACGAAGCTCAGCTGCTCGCCGACGTAGGTCAGCAGCACCCGCAGCGCCGCCTCGTGATGACGAGGATTGTCGGCCAGCTCCGGCAGCTCGACGATCAACCGCTCGAGCAGCGCCGCGGCTCGCTGATCGACGACGGCGAGGATCTGCTCGGGCGTCTCGTCGAGCCGACGCTCACGCAGCTCGATCGATCCGACCACGCCGTAGCGGTGGGCGAGCTCGTCGAGCGCAGCCACGGCTCCGCGCTCGCGGGTGCGTAGCTCGATCCGATACTCGGGCAGGCGCACGGCCGGGATCCCGAGCACGCACGGGTTGCCCTCGAGCGTGAACGAGTCCTCGACCAGGAACGCGACCCCGGCCGACATCGGGTTGCGAGCGGCCTCGAGGTTGTCGAGATCGAAGTCGAAGGCCAGGCGCACGCGACCGAGCGGAGCCAGCAGGCGATAGCCGAAGCACGAGACCGCGAGCGAGCTGGGCCGACCGTCGGCGGGCGGCTTGCGACCGGCGCGAGCAGCCGCGCTCAGGTAGCCGAGCTCGGCGCTGCCGAACGCGTGACCATAGTGGATCAGCAGGCCCTCGGGTGAGCGCAGCGCGGCGGCGACCTGGCGCAGACCCCAGACCTCCCCGTCGAGATCGATGAACAGCGGGAAGTCGAGCAGCCCGCGGCGCTCGAGCGGCGCGGGGCCGCTGCGCACGAGCTCGCGGCACACGTACCACTGCAGGTGACGCACGGCCTGACGCCGATGCTCCTCGAGCGCGCGCGCGTCGACACCGGGCTCGTCGGCCTCGCCGAGCATGCGCCGCTGCAAGCCCTTCAGCAGGACCGTGAGCAGATCATTATTGGCGGCCTCGTCGAGCTCGTCGAGCAGCTCGACCGCGCCCTCGAGCAGCAGCGGAAAGTTCGGGTACTGGCGCAGGCCGAGGGCCATGTCGCGGATCCGCAGGCCGTCGGTCTCGGTCAGCACGTCGCGGGCGTCGATGCGGACATAGCCGCTCTCGCCGAGCAACCCGATCAGCGTGCGCTCGATCCCGGCGTCGAGCGCCAGGATCAGATCGGGATCGAGGTCGTCGAGATCGGCCGCGACCTCGGGGATCGTGCCGTAGACCAGCCCGCCGGTCGCGTCGCACATCAGCGCGAGCTCGCTGAGGCTCAGCTCGATGCCCGAGACCGTGCGCAGCAGCGGCAGCTGAAACGGATCGAAGCCGCCGGCCGAGCGCAGCAGCGAGAAGCTCAAGCCTGGGCTCATGCGCCCGCCTCCGCGCGCGCGCGCAGGTCGAGCGGCGCGCAGCCGCGTGACCGTGACGCGCGAGAGCACCTGCAAGGCCAGGCGCGCGGCCACGGAGTCGGGCTCGATCGTGCCGACACCGAGGCCCGCGAGCGCGCGCTGATCCTGCTCGCGCAAGAGCGGCAGCGCTCGCGCGGCGAAGCGCTCGGCCACCCGCGCGACGGTGTCCTGCAGCTTCATCGCGGTCGGCTGCGCCGTGGGCAGCTCGACGTCGAGCACACGGCCCGGGAACGCCGACACGTACAGGTGCTGGCCGAGCAAGCGACCCGTGGTGGTGACGCGCACGAGCAAGCCGCCGGCCGCGGGCGCGTAGTCGACCGGACTGTGCAGGGTCGCGC
>DATLLB010000350.1:0-2405 GCA_035538075.1 Enhygromyxa sp. | reverse complement strand
CGCAGAAGATCATGTGGCTGGCCGAGGAGAACTTTCGCAAGCGCAAGGTTCGTGATGCCACCGAGGTCAGCTTTGCGATCGCCGGGCCACGGATCTTCGGGGTCGAGAAGTATCGGCGCACGCTCGAGCGGCTGGTCGTCGAGCGCGACATCGTGACCCACTTCGGCCACGAGCTCGTCGCCGTCGACCCCGATCACAAGCGCGCGACCTTCCGCCGCGCCGACGGCAGCACCGTCGAGCTCGACTACGCGATGCTGCATGTGACCCCGCCGCAGTCGGCCCCCGACTTCATCAAGCGCAGCCCGCTCGCCGACCAACCGCTCGAGCGTGCGCCGATACTTCTCGACGCCGAAGATCCGTGGCCCGGCGATCGCAAAGCTGACCTCGGTGGCGTCACGAACCTTGCGCTTGCGAAAGTTCTCCTCGGCCAGCCACATGATCTTCTGCGGCGCGCCGCCGCACTTGATGGCCTTGGCCGGGGCGGTGAACAGCGCCCGACCGCCGCGCAGCGTCGAGATGCACTCCCAGGTGTAGGCGACCGTGTCGTACGAGTAATTCGAGCACACGCCGTGGCGGCCGAGCGTCGCGGGCAGCCCCTCGATTGCGCTCCAGTCGAGCTGAATGCCGGCGCACACGACCAGCTGATCGTAGTGGAGCCGCTTGCCGCCGCGCAGGATCACGGCGCTCTGCTCGGGCGCGAAGCCCTCGACGTATTCCTGCACCCACGTGGCGCCCGGCGGAATGTAGTCGGCCTGCGAGCGGGCCGTGATCTCGCGCGAGAATTGCCCGCCACCGACCAAGGTCCACAGCGGCTGATAGTAGTGGGTCTCGGACGGCTCGATGATTGCGACATCGAGCGAGGGATCGGCGTTGAGCAGGCGCGCGGCCACGGTGATGCCGGCCGTGCCGCCGCCGACGATGACGATCGAGTGATGGTCTGCCATTCGCTGACTACTTTCGGTCGTGCTCCTCGAGCACGCGCCCGAGTCGACGGGTGAAGTGGATGAGGAAGCTGAGCGCGCGCTGGACCTCGTCCTCGCGCAGGACCCGAAGCAAGCCGAGCAGGCCGTAGTGCTCGCGCGGCGCCTCGGCGGCGCGCGGGAGCTCGGCGGCTGCACCGGCCATCAGCTCGATGTTGCGAGCCTCGAGCAGGCCCGACTCGAACAGCCCGCGCAGCATGACTTCGGGATCGATTCCGCGTGCGCGACCGTCCGCGACGAGATCATCGAAGCTGTCGCCGACGGTCGCGACATAGCCGGGCAGCTGATCCAGGACATCGACGAGCTTGCCGAGCGCGGCCAATCGCGTGGGATCGCTGAGCTTGGCCAGCAGCGCGGCAGCTTGGCGCAGCCGCTCGTCCATGTGTGCGTGTCCGTCCCGAGCGGCGAGGTCGTCGACGGTGTTGCCGACCGTCGCCAACACATTGGGGAGCGTGTCGAGCAGTGGCCCGGCGCGATCCAGCGCCGTCTGCAGGCGATCGAGCTTGGCTTCGATGCGATCGAGTTGGCTGGTCATGGGCGCGCCGAGCCATGGTGGTGGGGTCGCGCGGCGCTGTCGACCGCCAGCGCCGGCAAAAATCGACAGACTCTGCGCTGCTCGGCCCGCAAAAAATCCGATACGCTATCGGCGACATGACATGGCAACGGGCCAGATCACTGCTCTTGATCGCCGCTTCGCTGACGAGCGCCTGCGTGGCCGCGCCCGCCGTCCGCACCAGCCACTACGGTGCGCCTGGCCGCATGGAGGCGGGCATGGTCGAGGCCAGCGGCAATGTGACGTGGTCCGATCTCGATCTCTCGGGCGGGCCGATGATCGGCTACGGGGTCACCGACGCCGTGTCGATCGAGGCCGGAGCCGAGGCCGGGTCGCTCCCGCGTGCGATCGGCTATGCGGGGGTCCGCTACACGCCGCTGCGCCCGGAAGGCCGAGACTACGCATTCACGCTCGACCTCGAAGGTGGTGCGGGCGCGGGCGTGGGCGGCAATCAGTGCGAGGGCACCGAGGATGTCGACTGCGACGCTCTGAACTGGCGGCGTCCAGCCGGTGGTGGCTACGTGGGCATCGGCATCGGCGGCAAGATCAAGTGGTTCTCGCCGTATCTACGCCTGCGCACGCAAGCGAGCGTGGCCGAAGGCATACCCGTCACTTCGCTGACCACCGCGGGTGTCGGCGTGCAGTTCTCGATCGCTCGGCTCGCGCACATCTACGCGGGCACCGGCGCATTCTTGCTCGCCAATCAATCCATCAGCCCGGTCTGGGGCTGGGGTCGAGTCGACGCGGGGCTGAGCTTCACGATCGCCACGCCGAGGACCCTGCGGCTGCGGGCGCAACGAGAGAAGCAGGCTCGTTAGCGTCGCTCTTCGAGCTCGGTCCAGCGCTCGGCCAGGCGCGCGGCCTCGGCCCGG
>DATLLB010000349.1:0-4085 GCA_035538075.1 Enhygromyxa sp. | reverse complement strand
GTGCTCGAGCGTCCACAGGCGCTCGCGTGCGCCTGTGGACGCTCGAGCACGAGCTCGCTCGCCTGCGCGAGCAGGTCGACCAGGGCCAGCGGCAGCGGCTCGAGAGCCTGATCTTCGACTCGGATCGCCAGGAGGTGGTCGGGGCCAGCGGCGGGCTGCGGCCGGTCATGGAGCGGGTCGAGCTGGTCGCCGGATCCGATGTGCCGGTCATGCTGTTCGGCGAGACCGGCTCGGGCAAGGAAGTGATCGCGCGGGCGATCCATGAAGGTTCGCCGCGACGTCGTGAGCCGTTCGTGCGGGTCAACTGCGGCGCGATCCCAACCGAGCTGATCGACTCGCAGCTGTTTGGTCATGAGCGCGGCTCGTTCACCGGCGCGACCGAGCAGCGCAAGGGCTGGTTCGAGCGGGCCAACGGCGGCACCTTGTTCCTGGACGAGGTCGGCGAGCTCCCGCTCGCGGCTCAGGTCCGCCTGCTGCGAGTGCTGCAGGACCACACCTTCGAGCGCGTCGGCGGGCAGACGCCGGTGAGCGTCGACTGTCGTATCATCGCGGCCACTCACCGCGACTTGCCAGCCATGGTCCAGGCCGGACAGTTTCGCGAGGATCTCTGGTATCGGCTCGCCGTCTTTCCGCTGCTGATCCCCCCGCTGCGGGAGCGGCCCGCCGACATCCCTGCGTTGGCTCGCTACTTCGCGCGTCGCTCGGTTCGCTACGGCTTGGCCCCGTGCACCCCAACCGAAGAGGACCTCCGCCGGCTGCTCGCCTACGACTGGCCCGGTAACGTGCGCGAGCTAGCGGCGGTGATCGATCGCGCTGCGATCCTCGGTCGCGGTCGTCGGCTCGACGTCGAGACCGCCCTCGGTGCGACGTTGCGGGACGAGGCCGAGCGCAGGCCAGCTGAGCCGACTCCGCCTGCTCCGGCCGCGCGCGCGAGCAAGATCGCCACGCTCGACGAGGCCGTACGTCTGCACATCGAGAACGTGCTGGCGATCTGCGAGGGCCAGATCGAGGGCCCGCGCGGCGCAGCACGAATGTTGGACATCAACCCCCACACGCTGCGCTCGCGCATGCGCAAGCTCGGGCTCGACTGGCAGCGCTTTCGCGAGCCAGGCGCTAATAGCTGAGCGTGCGCTCGGTCCAGCCGCGAGTGGCGTCGAGGTCGATCGCGTCGGCCGGCTCGGCCGCGCTCTCGTCGATCGTGCCGAGCACCGCACCGAGCAGCGGCTCGTCGTCGACGATGTCCTCGAGCGACTCGGCTGCGCTGCCGGGATCGATCTCCCAGTCTTCGCGGCTGTAGAAGGTCCAGCTGCGGCCCTGCTTGTTGGTCATCTTCATGCACAGCTCGAACGGGGCCGGGGCCTCGCCTGCGCACTCCCAGGTCTCGATCTCGACCTCGGCGCGGGCACGGTCCTGCGGGAAGAACAGCCCGAGCTTGCCGCCGCTCAGCTTCCAGCGGAACACGTCGACCATGTGCCGCCACTGCGACGATCGACCGATCGCGCCGAACTGGCCCTGCGGGTGATCGATCATCACGAAGTGCGTGATCATGTCTCGATCGTCCTTGGGCAGGTGATCGATCCAGAGTTGGTTGACGGCATGCTTGGTGCCCTGGGTCTCGTCGGATAGCAGCGCGCTCCCGAGCTTCCACACCCCGAAGCTGCACGCACCCACGAGCGCCAGCGCGATCAACTTGTTGCTGTGCTTGGACATCGCGCCAGCTTGCCACTTTTGTATGCTGGAGGCGACCGCTCATGAGCACGCCTTCGCTGCGCGCCGTCGTGGTGCTGATCGCCGTCTCGGCCCCGCTCGCGCTCGGGCTCGAGACGCTGCTGCGCAAGCTCGTGTTCCTGCCGCTGGTCGGGGCCGAGCTCCGCGAGATCCGGGAGTTCTACTTGCCCGAGCTGACCGATGAGCTGCGTGAAGCCATGCTCACGCGTGCGGCCTGGGTGCTGGTCGGCGTCACGGTGCTGGCGGGGATCGTCGGTGTGGTCGCGCTGCGCCGCTCCGCCCGCCGGCAGCGGACGGCTTCGGCGATCCGCGATCGGGTGTTCTTGCTGAGCTCGATCCCGCAGGTGCCGGCCATCCTCGCGACGCTGTGCTTCGCGTTCGGCTCGCAGCTGTCACCCGTGTTGGTGAGCATGGCCATCTCGACCGCGTTCGTGCTCGCGCAGGGGATCGTCGGTGAGCGCATGCTCGCGGGAATCGATGGCTCGCCACGCGCGTGCTAGCGTCCCGCCGCCGTGCCCCGCAAACCGCTGCGAACCGTCGCTGAACTGCTCGCCGAGCTGCCGCCCAGCCAGCGCGCCGAGCTGGTGAATTGCACGTCCGAGACCGCGATCGGCCAGCCGACCGACGACTCGCGGGCCGTCACGCCCGGAGCCAGCTTCATCGCCACGCAGGGGCTCACCACCGATGGGCATCGCTATTTGGGCGCCGCGATCCGAGCAGGAGCGTCCCTGCTGATCGTGCAACGCGATCGCGCGGGCGATCTCGACGATCACCCGCGCGTCGTGGTCGACGACAGCAAGGCGATCCTGCCGATCCTCGCCGCGGGCTGGTACGGCTGGCCCGGCGAGCGCCTGCGGCTCGCGGGCATCACCGGGACCAACGGCAAGACCACCACGGCGCACCTCGTCGGCGCGGTTTTGCGTGCGGCCGGCCATCCGCACGTGCGGCTCGGTACGACCGGCAACTGGCTGGTCGATCACGAGTCGCGCTCGGGCTTCACGACCGCGTTTCCGCTCGAGCTGCAGGCGCTGCTCGCCGACGCGGTCGCACGCGGAGCGACGCACGGCGTGATGGAGGTGTCCTCGCACGCGCTCGAGCAGGGCCGCGCCGCGCCGCTGCGCTTCGCGAGCGTGGCGCTGACCAGCTTTTCGCAGGATCACCTCGACTATCACCCGAGCATGGCCGAGTACCTCGCGGCGAAGTGCCTGCTCGCGCGCCATCACTGCGAGCTCGCAGGCGTTGCGATCGCCCCGCGCGAGCAAGGGGCGGCCACGCAGGCGTTTCTGGCCGCCGCGGCCGAGGCCGGCGTCGCCCGACGCTGGAAGACCTCGCGCAGCCCGGTCGCGCCGAGCGAGGCCGACATCGCCGTGATCGAGCGCCTCCCACAGCCAGGCGCTCACGCGCGCGTGCGTACGCCGATCGGCGAACTCGAGCTGCGCTCACCGATGGTCGGCGAGTACAACCTCGACAATCTGCTGGTCACGATCGGCGTGTGCATCGGGCTCGATCTCGGTCTCGAGCAGATTGCGACCGCGCTGGCCGAAGCCCGCGGCGCCCCCGGTCGACTCGAGCCCGTGCGCACGGCTGGCGTCTCTGGCCCCGCCGTCTATGTCGACTACGCCCACACCCCCGACGCGGTCGAGCGCGCGCTCGAGGCTCTGCGCCCGAGCGTGCCCGCGGGCGGCAAGCTGATCGTCCTGCTCGGCTGCGGCGGCGATCGAGATCCGCACAAGCGCCCGCTGATGGGTGAGATCGCCAGTCGCCGCGCCGATCGCTTTTATGCGACCTCCGACAATCCGCGGACCGAGGACCCCGAGGCGATCGTCGATCAAATGATCGCCGGGGCGGTACCCGGAGCCGAGCTGATCCGCGAGGTCGATCGCGCCACCGCGATCGCGCGGGCGATCGCCGAAGCCTCCGAGCAGGACATCGTGTTGATCGCCGGCAAGGGCCACGAGGACTACCAGATCCTCGGCACCCAGAAGATTCACTTCGACGATCGCGAGCACGCCGAGCAGGCCCTGCGGAACAAGATGGGATAAATGGGCTAGGAACGATTGAGCTCGTACACCAGCCGCAGCCCGTCGAGCATCAGATTGTCGTCGACCACATCGACCGCGTCGGTCTCGTGCGCGACCTTCGGATGCCGCTGCGGGGCTGGCTGGTCCCGTTTGCGACCGTCGGCGCCGCCGCCGGGCTGTTCTTCGCGCTGTCGATCTGCGTCGATCTGATCGCCGAGTCCGGCGGGCAGTTCTCGCTGCGCGGGCTGCTTCGCTCGCTGTTCGCCCAGACCGAGGAGCAGGCCGGCAACACGCTCGGCAGCCTCGGCGAGGTCATGGCCGCAGTGCTCGGTCTGG
>DATLLB010000348.1:0-2087 GCA_035538075.1 Enhygromyxa sp. | reverse complement strand
CACGACCCTGGCGCACGCGCTGCGGCGCGCGGGCGTCGACAACCTCGGCGAGCTGGGCGGGTGGGCGAGCGTGGCTGCGCGCGGGTGGGCGCTCGCGTTGCTCGGTGCGCTGGTGGTCGTGGGTGTGCCGGGCTCGGTCGGGTTCGTCGGTGCGCTCGGCGTGACCGTTGGCGTGCTCGCGGAGGGCGACGTCGAGCTGCTGCATCCGACCGTCTGGGCGTTGCTCGGTGCGGCGGCGCTGGGGATCGGCGTGCTCGGGCTGCTGCGCAGCCTCTGGTATGCCGGGCATGGTCATCCGCGCGGTCGCACGCCGCTCGAGCTCGGGCTGGCCGAGCGCAGCGCGTGCGTGCTCGCGTTGGTCATCGCGCTGGCGCTGGGCGTCGCGCCGGGATGGTTGCTGCGCCGCAGCGAGCCGGCCGAGCGCGCGGCCGTCGAGCAGCTGCACTACGGGCGCTGCCTGGCGATCGAGGCCCGCAGCTCCTCGCGTCCGCGCTTGCATGAAGATCTGCGCGAGCAGCTGGGCGCGGTGTGTCTCGATCCGGTCGCGCAGATTCAGCTGTACTACTTTGGCGCCGATGCGTCGCACGAGTTCGGCGCTGATGCGGCGCACGAGGAGGCGCACCCGTGATCGCGGAGCTGGCCGAGTTCTCGGCGCTGTGGATCCTGATCGCCGCAGCGATCGGCCTCTTGCTCGCGGATGGCTTCGCCCGAGAGCGCGAGCCGGGGTTTCTGCGTGGGGTCGCGCTGCTGGCCGTGGCCGCCGCGTTCGCGAGCATCTGGGCGAGGCTCGGCGATCCCGAGTACGACCTCGGGCACTTCGCGTTCGGCAAGTTTCTGCTGGTCGATCACCTGACGGTCGCGTGCGATCTGCTCGCGCTGCTGTGCCTCGCAGGGGTGATCGCGCTCGCCCGCGAGCCAGCGGGCGAGCGGAGGGTGTTCGGCGAGCGCGAGCCGCTGTTGCTGCTTGCGGGCGCCGGGGCGCTGGCGTGCATCCACGCGGGCGACTTTCTGACCGTGTGGCTCGGCGTGGAGCTGCTCGCGATCGCGGCGCTGTTGCTCTCGCTCGCGAGCGGTGACGCGGTCGCCAACCCGAGCAAGCGAACGGCTCTGCTCGTTCAGTTGATCCCCGGCTCGATCGCCTCGTGCCTGATGTTGCTCGGCGTGGCGCTGATCTACGCCGCGCTCGGCAGCACCAGCCTCGACGGCTTCGGACGCGCGGCGACCTCGGCGTTCACGCTGTGGGGGGGCGTCCAGCGCTGGGTCACGCTGGTCACCCAGTACGGGGCCGAGCTCGCCGCTCAGGATCCCAACGCGATCGATCAGGCTCGCGCCGAGATCATCCGCGGCGTGGCCCCGGCCGCGATGCTGCTTCCCGGTCTGCTGCTCGCGCTGCTCGGTCTGCTCGCCAAGCTCGGGCTCCTGCCCTTCACGCGCCGCCGCTATCTGGTCGAGGAAGGCCCGCTGCACGTGACCGCGCTGTGGTCGACGCTGGCCGTGGTCGCGCTGATTTCGGTGTTGCTGCGCGTGTACGTCGGCGCGCTGCACAGCCCGCGGCTGGCCAACGAGCCCTACGGCTGGACCGGCGCGCTGCCGACGATCGCGTTGCTGACCGGCGGCTGGGCGTCGGTGGCCGCGACGCGACAGCGTCGGCTCTCGCGTGTGATCGCCTTGCTCGCGCTCGCGCAGCTCTCGTTGCTGCTGCTCGGGCTGGTCGCGGCCGCGAGCTTCCACGGTCACGTGGGCGTCGGCGCCCGGCACATCGCGCCGGAGTACGAGATCCTGTGGGCGCGCTTGGCTGGCGACGAGGCGTACGCGGCCGTGCTGATCCAGCTGGCCGCGCTGGTGATCGCCACGCTCGGATGCTTCGCCGCGCTCGCGGCCAGCGGCGCGGTGCGGCTGCAGCACTGGACCGGCATGGCCGCGCGACGACCCGGCTTGGCGCTGGCGTTCGCGCTCGGCTTGTTGTCGATGATCGGCCTGCCGCCGCTGGCCGGCTTCATCGGCAAGCTCGGGATCCTGCGGGCGATCGTCGAGCACAGCGCGATGCGCTGGATGCTGATCGTGGTCGTGATCGAGCTGGCGATCGG
>DATLLB010000347.1:0-3998 GCA_035538075.1 Enhygromyxa sp. | reverse complement strand
GGTCGCGCTCGGCCAGGCCGGCAGCGTCAACGAGCTCGAGTCGGCCTCGCAGATCGTCAGCTACGAGCGCGCGCGCGTGGGCGTGGCGAACCTCGAGCTCGAGCTCGCGTCGCGTCGTGAGGCGCTGCAGCGGCTGCTCGGGCTCCACGGCGAGCACGCCAGCTGGGAGCTCGCCGATCCGCTGCCGCCGATCCCCGCCGAGGTGCCGACCATGGCCAGCCTCGAGACCGAGGCGGTCGAGCGCAGCTTCGAACTGGCGGCCGGACGCAGCCGGCTCGAGGCCATCGCTCACCGCACCGGCCTCGAGCGCACCGAGGGCTGGCTGCCGGAGATCGCCGTCGACTATCACGCGCTGATCGGCGATCCCACGGCCCTGCCCAACAGCGGCGACGGTCGCTGGCGCAGCGGCGCGGGCGTCAGCGTGGCGGTGCCGCTGTTCAATCAAAATCGCGGCAAGACCCGCGCGGCCGAGGCCGAGTTCGACGGGCAATTCGAGCGTTACATTGGCACGACCATCGACGTGCGATCGACCGCGCGCGAGGTCGGCAACCAGGTCCGCGCCGCGCATGGCGTCGCTCGCCACCTCGGTGATGTGGTCATTCCGGCCCAGCGTCGGGTGCTCGATCAAACAATCTTGCAGTACAACGCGATGCAGCTGGGCGTGTTCGAGCTGCTCGCCGCCGAGCAGGCGCTGCTCGACGTGGAGCTCGCCGAGCTCGAGGCCCGCGCCGACTACTGGGTGGCCGACGCCGCGCTCGCGGCTCTGCAGGCCGGCGTTCGGCCCGAGCTCGACGGCATGGGCCGCGGCGCCTCGCTCGAATCGCGCAATTCATCGGAAGGAGCTCACTGAAATGGATCGTCGATCATTCCTGCAACTCGGAGGGCTGGCTGCGGCCGGCAGCATGCTCGCGGCCTCGGGCAAGGCCGTGGCCGCGCCGCCGCAGACCCCGATCGCTGCGACTCCAGCCGTGCGCGCGCAGACGGTCGCGGGCACGCGCGAGATCGCGGTCGTGACCCCGAACGGATCGACCTTGCCGTGGCGCATCGTCGATGGCGTCAAGGTCGGTCACCTGATCGCCGAGCCGGTCGATCACGAGTTCGCGCCGGGCCTGCGGGCGACCTGCTGGGGCTACAACGGCAGCACGCCGGGTCCAACCATCGAGGCGGTCGAGGGCGACCGGCTGCGCATCTACGTGACCAACCGCTTGCCCGAGCCGACCACGGTGCACTGGCACGGCATCATCCTGCCCAACGGCATGGACGGCGTGTCGGGCCTCAATCAAAAGCCGATTCAGCCGGGCGAGACATTCGTCTACGAGTTCACGGTCTCGCGGCCGGGGACCTATATGTATCACCCGCACTTCGACGAGATGACGCAGATCGCCCTCGGCATGGCCGGGATGCTGATCGTGCATCCCCGTCGCGCGCGCGGGCCCAAGGTCGATCGCGACTTCGCGCTGATGACCCACGAGTGGCGGCTCGACGTCGGGGCCAGCCGCGTCGACCCCAACGAGATGAACGACTTCAACCTGCTGACCTTCAACAGCAAGGCGTTCCCGGGCACGCAGCCGCTGCTGGTCGGACGCGGAGAGCGAGTGCGAATTCGGCTCGGCAACCTCAATCCGATGGATCACCACCCGATCCACCTGCATGGCGTCTCGTTCGAGATCACCGCGACCGACGGGGGCTATGTGCCCGAATCCGCCCGACGGCCCGAGACCACCGTGTTGGTGCCGGTCGGCAGCGTGCGGGTGATCGAGGCGGTGTTCGAGGAGCCCGGCGACTGGGCCATGCACTGCCACATGACCCACCACGTGATGATGCAGATGGGCCACGGGCTCCCGCCGATGGTCGGGGTCGACACCAAGACGCTCGATCGTCGGATGGCCCGGGTCGACCCGCGCTACATGAGCATGGGCACCACGGGCATGGGCGGCATGGGCGAGATGGACATGCCGATTCCGGACAACAGCCTGCCGATGCGCGGCGGACCGGGGCCGTTCTCGTACATCGACATGGGCGGCATGTTCACGGTCATCAAGGTCCGCGACAACCCGGACGACGCGGACGTCGAGGGCTGGTATCAGCACCCGCCCGGGACCGTGGCCTCGCTCGCCGATCCGGAGCGCATGAAGGCCGACGGGATCGGCGAGTGATCACGGACAGCCGTTCGGCACACAGGCGGTGAACAGTGTGCCGTGGCCATAGCCACGGCACGCTTCTACGCACAGCGCCTCGAGTGCGTCGCACGGGCCGCTGCAGAACTCGACGAGCGTCCCGTCGAGGCAACCGCAGGTCACGAAGTCCGGGCCCGGCGGGAACCGATCCGGGCTCGCGTGCGCGGAGATGCCACCCAGGAACCCGCCGAGCAGGAGTAATTTCATCTGCCGCAGCATGTCGACATTTGTATTTAGGCCGAAATGCGAACTCGCGCAAATGCTGAATAGGAGCGTCGGTAATATGTGTATGAATGATGGCATCGCCATTGCACGAGATGGCACCTATGCCCATGAAAGAAGTTGTAGTAATCACCGGTGCCTCCGCGGGGATCGGTCGAGCGCTCGCTCGTCGATTCGCGCGTGACGGCGCGGACATTGCCCTACTCGCACGTGGTGGGATTGGGCTGGAAGCGGCCGCCGAGGAGGTCACCGAGCTCGGTGGTCGTCCGCTGGTCATTCAGGTCGACGTCTCCGATCCAGACGCCGTGGAAGCTGCGGCCAGGCGCATCGAGGAGGAGCTGGGGCCCATCGACATCTGGATCAACAACGCCGCGGTGATGCTGTACGGCGCCGTGCAGGATCTGAGCCCCGCGGAGCTGCGGCAGGTCTCGGACATCAACTATCACGGCGCGGTGTGGGGCACGATGGCTGCGCTGAAGCGCATGCGCGAGCGCGGGCGCGGGACCATCGTCCAGGTCGGATCCGGGGCGGCCTATCGGGGAATTCCGTGGATGTCGGCCTATTCTGCGGCCAAGCACGCGCTGCGGGCATTCAGCGAGGCGCTGCGCGCCGAGCTGATCCACGATCGAATCGACGTCCACCTGACGCAAGTGCACTTGTCGTCGATCAATACCCCGCTCTATACGTGGGCGCGCAATCACCTGCCGCGGCAGGCCGCGCCGATTCCTCCGATCTACGAGCCGGAGCTGGCCGCCGAGACCATCCACTGGGCCGCGCATGCCCGTCGGCGCGAGGTGTTTTTCGGCTGGACGGCGATCGGTGCGTCGGCGATCAACAAGCTGGCGCCAGGCCTGGTCGATCGTTTTCTGGCGCGGGTGGGCTACGAGGCGCAACAAACCTCGGAGCCGGTCCCGCCCGATCACATCGATAATTTGTTCGGCCCGGTCGAGGGCGACGTTGGCACGCGTGGCGAGTTCGAGGCGCGCGCGCAGGATCGGGCGCCGCTCGTGCAGTTGCTCGCGCGTCTCGGCGTCGGCGGGCTGCGGGTGGCGGCGCTGGGGGTGACCCTGGTCGCGCTCGCGCGTGCCGGCAAGCGGGACTGATCAGCGTGGCGCAGAGTCGCGCGCACGGAGGAACGCCTCCGTGCGTGCGATCGCGTTGTTGCAGATCCTGAGATAATTGCTCGTCGAAAAGGGCATCCCGGCAACCCAGCCGCGCAGTTGCGGGAAGGGTCACGCCGGCGAGCCGTCAAGGCGAGGACCCCGTCACTCGCTCGGGCTCAGGCGCGAAGCAACCGTTGGTGCCGCGGTTGCCGGGATGCCGTTCTCGGGGCGAAGCGTCGCATCGCTACCACGCGACAAAGTCCGACGACACTGAGCGGAGCGCGAATGCCCGCAATCTCGGCAAACGCGGTTTGGCTTCGATTGGCGGCGCGAGCGGGCGGGACGCGGGAAGCTCGAGCTGGGCGATTGAAAGCGCGGCGGCGATTCCTCGTTGCCCGGCGCATGTCGCTGTCTGCCGTCGCCTTGAGCCTGACCTCGATCCTCGCCGCTCCCGACGCGCCGCCGCAAACGCCCGAAGACGGCGATCCGATCGAGG